>DASQNL010000068.1:0-6100 GCA_035644995.1 Pyrinomonadaceae bacterium
GCGGCGCGCATCTCGCGTATAATCCCATTTTGCTTTCAACCGTACAGCAATGGACTTGGGTCGGGCGTGCGAGCAGAGCCGTGTGCGATGCGCCGCAGCCTTCGCGTTATCGCCGTCGCGCGCCGAGTCTTGAGAGAATACTTTCATGAGCGAACTAAAAGTGACACCGTTGAAACCACGCGACCAATCCACGAGTCAGGCGACCGCGACCGGCCTCGCCGAAAACGAACGTACCGACACGATCAACCCCGAAGAACTGCGCGACGAGCATGAGCAACGCCAGCAGCATCAGCGTCGGCAGATCGAGGAGATCGACCCGGAGACGCTGCGCCACATCCTCTACCAGATGGTGCTCATCCGCCGTTTCGAGGAGAAGGCGGCGGAAGCCTACACGCTCGGCAAGATCGGCGGGTTCTGCCACCTCTACATCGGGCAGGAAGCGGTGGCCGTCGGCGCGCTCTCCGCGATCCGCCCCGACGATTACGTGATGACGAGCTACCGCGACCACGGCCACGCGCTCGCGCGCGGCACTTCGGCCGACGAGGTGATGGCGGAACTCTACGGCAAGGCGGGAGGTTGTTCGGCGGGCAAGGGCGGCTCAATGCACCTCTTCGACAGCGACGCGCATTTTCTTGGCGGCCACGGCATCGTCGGCGGCCAGATTCCGCTCGCCACGGGCGTCGCCTTCGCCGCCAAGTACAAGGGCACGGGTCAAGTGTCGCTCGTCTTCTTCGGCGAGGCCGCCGTCAATCAGGGCGCGCTGCACGAATCTTTCAACATGGCGCAACTCTGGAAACTGCCGTGCATCTACTTCTGCGAAAACAACCAGTACGGCATGGGCACCTCGCTCGCCCGCGCGATGTCTCTGCAAGACGTGTCGCAGAAAGCGCACGCTTACGGCATGGCCTCCGAGTTTGTTGACGGCATGGACGTGCTCGCCGTGCGCGAAGCGACCGAACGCGCCGTGGCGCGCGCGCGCGACGAATCGCTCCCCACGCTCATCGAGGTGCGCACCTATCGCTTCATGGGACACTCCATGTCCGACCCCGGCAACTATCGCACGCGCGCCGAGATCGAAAAGCATCAGGAGCGCGACCCCGTCAAACTTTTCTCCGACAGTCTCAAACACAAGGGCGTGATTGACGACGCGGCGCTCAAAGAACTCGAAGACCGCGTGCGCGCCGAGGTGGAGCATTCCGTCAATTTCGCTGAGGAAAGCCCGCTCCCCGCGCCCGAAGAACTATTCACGCACATCTATGCCAACCCGATCAAAGTGACAAGCGGCGGGTGACAGGTGACAAGTTAAAACAACAGAACTTGTCTTTCATCTTGTCTTCAACTCGTCACCTGTCACCCGTCACTCGTCACTGTCTTTGGAGGTTTTGAATGGCCGTTATCACGATTCGCGAGGCTTTGAATCAGGCGCTTAGCGAAGAGATGCACCGCGACGAGAACGTCTTTTTGCTCGGCGAGGAAGTTGCCGCGTATCAGGGCGCGTACAAAGTCTCGAAAGGTTTATTGGAAGAGTTCGGCGAGAAGCGCGTGATCGATTCGCCCATCACGGAACTCGGCTTTGCGGGTCTGGGCGTCGGGGCGGCGATGGTGGGCTTGCGTCCCGTGATCGAGTTTATGACTTTCAACTTCTCGATCCTCGCCACAGACCAGATCGTCAACTCGGCGGCCAAGATGCTTTACATGTCCGGCGGCCAGTTCAAAATCCCCATCGTCTTTCGCGGCCCGAACGGTTCTGCCTATCAGGTTTCGTCGCAGCACTCGCAGGCTCTCGAATCGTGGTATGCGCACTTCCCCGGCCTCAAGGTCGTGATGCCTTCGACGGCCGCCGACGCGAAGGGCTTGCTCAAGAGCGCGATCCGCGACGACGATCCGGTCATCTTCATGGAGCAGGAGCGCATGTACGGCATGAAGGGCGAAGTGCCGGACGATCCCGATTTCACCATTCCGCTCGGCGTCGCCGACATCAAGCGCGAAGGCACGGACGCCACTATCGTCGCGCGCTCGCTCACCGTTCCGCTGGCATTGAAGGCGGCGGAGGAGTTGGAGAAGGAGGGCGTCAGCGTCGAGGTGGTCGACCCGCGCACGATCCGGCCGCTCGACATCGACACCATCATTCGTTCGGTGCAGAAGACGAATCGCGTCGTCATCGTCGAAGAGTCGCACGCCTTCTGCGGCGTCGGCGCGGAGATCAGCGCGCAGATCATGGAGCGCGCCTTCGATTCTTTAGACGCGCCCGTCAAACGCATCTCCAGCGCGGATGCGCCGATGCCCTATGCCAAGAACCTCGAACAACTCGCCCTGCCCGACGTGGCGAAAATCGTCGCCGCCGTGCGCGAAGTTTCGTATATGTAAGAAGCTGTCAGTTGTCCGTGGTCAGTCGTCCGTTGTTTCGTGACGACCACGCAAGTTACTACATATCGACTTGAACAACTGACGACGGACAACCGACAAAGGACTAATAAGATGGCAACTCAGGTGGTCATGCCGAAACTCTCTCCGACCATGGAGGAGGGACAACTGGCGCGTTGGTTGAAGAACGAGGGAGACAAGGTGAGCGTCGGCGAACCGCTCGCCGAAATCGACACCGACAAGGCGACGATGGAAGCGCAGGCTCTAACGACCGGCGTGCTGCGCAAGATTCTCGTTCAAGCCGGCGCGACCGTGCCGCTCGGACAGGTTATCGCCATCATCGGCGAAGCCGACGAAGACATCTCCGCGCTCGTCTCCAAAGCCGAATCAGGCGAGGCGGCCGCCGCCAACAAGAAAAGCATTGAGGAGAACGTCGAGGCCGGGCAGGACGGCGCGCAGAGAGAGTTGGCGGGTGTCGTCGTGGAAGGCGAGCGCACGCAGGCCACCATCGAAGGCGCGCCGCTCAAGGGCGACGAAGGCGGCGCGCCCTCAACCGGCGGCGCGCAAATCCCCCCGGACAAACCCGCCGCCCCGGCGGCGAGCGCGGGCGCAGACGACAATGCCGCTTCCGGCAACGGGCAGCGGGCAGCGGGCGGGCGCGTCGTCGTCTCGCCTCTCGCCGCGCGCATGGCGGCCGAGGCGAACATCAACATCAAATCGCTCACCGGCAGCGGCCCCGGCGGGCGCATCGTCAAACGCGACATCGAAGCAGCCATCAACGCCGGTCAGAAGCAGCCGCAAGCCGCCGCGGCGCAAGCGCGCACGCAGCCGGAGCAAATTCCGGCGGACGCGGTTGAAACACGCGCGCCGCAGCAACAGCCCGCGCAGCCGGCGGCGGTCGAGGGCGCGTCTCCTTATCGCGACGAGCCGGTTTCGACGATGCGCGCGACGATTGCCCGCCGTCTCACCTCGTCCGTCGGCCCCGTGCCGCACTTCTTCCTGACCACCGAGATCGAGATGGATCGCACGGCCGAACTGCGCGCCACGCTCAACGAACTCGATCAAGCGAACAAGGTCAGCATCAACGACATCATCATCAAGGTAGCGGCCGTCGCCCTTGTCCAGCACCCGCAGGTCAACGCCTCGTTTCAGGATAAGCACATCCGCTATTACGAACGCGCGGACATCGGCGTCGCCGTGGCGATTGACGAGGGACTCATCACACCCATCGTGCGCGGAGCCGACCGAAAATCCATCGGGCAGATCAGCCGCGAAGTCCGCGAGTTGGCCGCGCGCGCGCGCGAACGCAAACTACAGCCCGACGAATACATGGGCGCAACCTTCTCCGTCAGCAATCTCGGCATGTTCGGCATAGACGAGTTCACGGCGATCATCAACCCGCCGGAGGCGGCGATTCTGGCCGTCGGCGCGATGACCCCGAAGCCGGTCGTGCGTGAGGGGCAGGTGGTCGTGCGACAATTGATGCGCGTCACGATGTCTTGCGATCATCGCATCGTTGACGGGGCGACGGGCGCGAAGTTCCTGCAAACTTTCAAGAAGATGTTGGAAAATCCGCTGATGCTCATGCTCTAAGCCGCATCCGCCGTTTGTCGTCAATCAAGGGGTCGGGAACGCTCTTTACATGACTGTCACCAACGCGCCGCTCAAGTCAACGAGTCTCAAACCGCACGGCGCGCTCGTCGCCGTGCAACTCATCTTCGGCACGTGGCCTATCGTCGGAAAAATCGTCCTGCGCGTTCTGCCCGCGACGGGTCTCGTCACCTTCCGCATCGTCGGCGCGACGGTGGCCTTTCTCCTCATTCGCCGCGTGACCAAAAGCGCCCGCATCGAACGCCGCAGCGACTACGCCCGCCTCGCGTTTTACAGCCTGCTCGGCGTCGTCCTCAACCAGTTTCTCTTCGTCAAAGGTCTCGAACTCTCGACCGTCATCAATTCCGCGCTGCTCGGCACGACCATCCCGATCTTCACGCTCCTCGTCAGCGTCCTGCTCGGCTACGAGAGCGGGTCGTGGCGCATCGCCGTCGGGCTGCTGCTGGCGGCCGGCGGCGTCGTCTATCTGATCAACCCGGCGCAGGCCAACTTTTCCCGCGAGACGAACATCGGCAATCTCATCCTCCTGTTCAACTCGATGGCCTACGGCGCGTACCTCGCCATCTCACAGGGCATGATCAAACGCTACGGCGCGCTGACCGTGCTCACCTGGATTTTCATCTTCGGCAGCGTCCTCACGCTGCCCATCGGCGGCTACCACTTGTCGAAAATTTCACTCGCGTCCGTGCCCACCGGCGTCTGGTTCGCGATGCTTTACATCATCGTCGTGCCCACGGTGGCGGCCTATTATCTCAACGCGTGGGCTTTGGGGCGGGTCGCGCCGAGCGTCGTCGCCATCTACATCTACCTGCAACCGCTCATCGCTTTCGCCGTCGCGCCGTTGATTCTCGGCGAGAGTTTGAACTCGCGGACGTGGCTCGCCGCCGCGCTCATCTTCGCGGGCGTGGCGACGGTGACGGTGCGCACGCGCAGCCGCGCCATCGAAGAGGTCTCCGAGCGGCCGGAAGCCCTCGGCCGTTGAACCTGCCGCCGTGCGCGCTCGCTCATCCTATTGCGAGCGGCGCGCTTTTGAGCTATTCGTAAGTACGAACCGATGTCAGCCGGAACGACACGCGAAACTGACGCCCACGCCAGAGAGTCGGCCATGAAAACCTCCGTGGCGCGGCTATCCATCCTCGCCGCCGCTTTTCTCATCCTGATCAAGACGGGGGCGGGGTGGCTGACGGGTTCGATTGCGGTCTGGGCATCGCTGCTCGATTCGGCGATGGACATCTCCGCATCGTTGATCAACTACTTCGCCGTGCGCGCCGCCTCGCGCCCGCCCGACCACGATCACGCCTACGGCCACGGTAAAGCCGAATCGCTCGCCGGACTCTTTCAAGCGGCCGTCATTACCTGCTCCGGGCTGTTCCTCATCTACGAAGCGATCAAGCGCATGATCCGTCCGCACCCGACTCATGCCGAGTCGGTCGGCGTGGCGACGATGATCGTCGCCATCATCGTCAGTTTCGCGTTGGTGGCGCGGCTCCGGCGCGCGGCCAGGCTCACCGATTCGCCCGCCCTGAATGCGGACGCCGTGCATTTCGCCTCCGACGTGTGGACGAACGGCGGCGTGCTGCTCGCGCTCGTCCTGATCTATTTCACCGGCTGGACGATAGTTGACCCGATCATCTCCGTCGCCATCTCGATCTATATTCTGGCCTCGGCCGTGGGGGTCGGGCGCGAGTCGGTGGACGTGCTGATGGACAGGCGGCTGCCGCCGGAGGTGGACGCGCAGGTCGCCGAGATCGTCCGACGCTTTCGCGGCGAGGGCGTGCTCGGCTTTCACGACCTGCGCACGCGTCGTTCCGGCTCGCAGAAATTCATAGACCTCCATCTGGAAGTGGAGCGCGACCAAACTCTCGAAGCGGCGCACGCCGCTTCCGTCCGCGTCCTGCGCACCATCGAAGCCGAAATCCCCCGCGCCAAAGTGCAAATCCACACAGACCCGGTTTGACGAGAAAAGAACCGATGAAGTAGGAACGATGAACGGAAGAAGTGAAGAAGTGAATCAATAAAGAATCGAATCAATGATCCGCTGAACCGGTGAATCAATCGTTTTTACTTCATCGCTCATCGTCCTGCTTCCGCGTTTTTTCTTATGCCGTGCGGATCGCGCGCACCT
>DASQNL010000069.1:0-2624 GCA_035644995.1 Pyrinomonadaceae bacterium
CGTCGCCGAACAACTCGTGCGAAGGCTTGATCATGTCGGGAGGCCCCGACGGCGGCCGGAGCGATTCTTCCAGCTTCGTCGCACGGCGCAGCAGTTCGATGGCCTCGTCGTATTTGCCCGCGTTCGCACGCGCCAGCGCGGCCACTTCCAACGCCATCACCTCGACCATGTCCGGGCTGAAGATATACATGCCCGCCCGCTCGAACTCCTTGCCGAGCGCGCGTATGTCCGCGACGTAACCGTCCGCGCCCGTCAGGTTCTTGGCGGCGGCCGCCGCCAGCCCGCGCACGTATTTGCCGTACAACTGACCCGGCGTGGGACGCGGCGGCTGCGCCGCGAGCGAAGCCGCCGTGAGGTTCGCCTTCGCCGGTTTGATGGCGGCGGCGACGTGGCACGAATCCGCCCCCACTTCCTTCTGCGCCGTGAGCGAGGCCGTATTCAGAGTTGGTTGGGGAAACAGTTTGTCGATCAACTCCCAACGCTCCGTCTCCGCGATGAAGACCGCGTAGATGTAGGCCGAGCCGCGAATCGGCGCGCCGAGTTCGGCGATGGACTGCTGCATGAGCGCGAGTTGCGCCTCCGCCTCACGGATGCGCCCCTGCTGCAAGTAGACGTATTCGAGCCAACTGAGACTGTGATAATCGCGCCGCTCGATGGAGTGGTTTTTGCGTTTGACCCACGCGTCCGAAGTTGCCCAAGACGATTCGTTCGAGGCGGCCGCCTCCGGCCACATGCCGAGTTGGATGAAGATGTGCGAAGGCATGTGGCGGGCGTGATGCGCGTCGGGCGCGATCTCCGCGTAACGCCGCGCGGCGGGCAGTGCGAGGATGGCGTGTTCGGGGTCGTCGAAGGCGTGGATGATGTAGTGAGCCGCGCCGGGATGGTTCGGATTCTTCGCGTAAACGTCGAGCGCGATAGCCCCGGCCTGCGCTTGCAGGCGATAGCCCTTATCGGTCGGCCGCACCGCGCCGAGCAGGGAGAGCGCGTAGAAGGAGGCGGCTTCGAGGTCTGCGGGATAATCTTTGTGGATTTTCTCCATGGCGGCCGCGTAGGCGAGATTGCGCGCGTGCTTGTCGCCCTCGCCGTAGAGAGCCTTCACGGCGTTCAGGTAGGCCGATTCGCGCGCGGTGAGCTTTGCGTCGCGGGGAATTTTCGCCAGCGCCTTGCGCGCGGCGTCCGTGTCCTGCTCGTTCCAGAGCGGATGATTGTGCGCCAACGCCTCGCCCCAGTAACCGAGCGCGAAGCCGGGTTCAACCTTCGTCGCCGCTTGAAACGCTTCCAACGCCTCCTCATACCAGAACGAGTGCAAGGCCGCGACGCCGCGCAGGAAATGCTCCTGCGCCGACGGCGAACCGGAGGTCGGGAAATCGATGCGGCCGAGCGAGCCGCCCGTCGATTGAGCCGACTGACGCGGCTGCGGCGACTGCCCGGCAAGTACGGCGGCCGTCAGGCACGTCGAGACGCACAGCGAGAGCAATACCTTGTAAGGAACACGACGAAGCGACATGGCTATTTCTCGACTTTCCGGTTGAAGAGGAATGTTTGACTCTGCTTCTACGCCCAATCCCCTCACGAGTCAAACGCGGGGCGCGCCGCGCCCACGGGGCGAACCCATTCGGAAAACATTCCGGCGAATCAAAGCGCGGGCGGTGGCGACGCGCGCCCGCACGCGACGGTTAGCGACTCACGGCCAATTCGCCGAGCGTGCGTATGCGCGGGCAGACGCTCTCGGGGTAGAGATCGAGCGGGTCGAGCAGGATGGCGCGCATGCCGACGGCGAGCGCGGCGAGCGCGTCGTGCGCGTATGAGTCGCCGATGAAGACGGCCTCGCGCGGTTCGAGATTGAGTTGCGCGAGCGTCAGGTGAAAAATCCCCGGTTCGGGCTTGCGTTGCCCGACCACGTGCGAGTCGATCAGGAGATCGAAGTGCGCTTTGAGTTCGACGAGTTCGAGCAATTCGTCCAGCCGACCGTCTTCCGTGTTGGAGATCACGGCGAGACGCAAGCCCGACTCTTTCAACGCGCCGAGCACGCGCGCCGCTTCCCCGTCGGGCGCGCACCACAGGTGACGCTCCGCGTGCGTCGCATCGATCTGCTCGCTCAGCGAGGTGCAGGTCGCGTCGTCGATTTCGAGCGCGCGGTAAACGCGGCGAAAGACCCAGTTGCGCGTCCTCGAATCCTCCGGCGCAGGCTCGCCCCGCCCCATCGCCGCATCCACCCCGCACATCATCTCTTTGAATTTGCGCCCCAACTCCGACGGGCTGAACTCCCGCCCCGTGCCACCTGAAGCCAGCCGCGCCAAACGCTCCCAATCGGGATGCAGCAGCGTGCCGCCGACATCGAACAGCACGGCGCGCACGCCTTCGAGAGAAGGATGCAAAACGGTGTGCGTCTTGGCTTGGCCGGCAGGCAGGTTGACTTTTTCAGGCTTCAATTTTTCGTCCGGGGCATTTCGAGTTCGCGCTTCAGAGCTGGAAGATAAACCCATTCTACGACAAATGCCCGCCGCTTTGTAACAGTTGTTCGATGGCCGCCCGCACGACGCCCCCACGAGACGCGAGCGCGCTTTCGGCCTCCGCGCGCGTGCGCCCCGTGCGCTGCATCACGAGGGCGGTCGGCAGGTTGT
>DASQNL010000070.1:0-4443 GCA_035644995.1 Pyrinomonadaceae bacterium
TCCCCAGAGCAATGGCTCATCAAAGTCTTCGACTTGAAGACCAAGCGCAGCACGACCCTCGCTCGCGCCCTCCCCGGCAGCGAAGACCTCGCCTGGACGCCCGACGGCACGATCCTCATGGCGCAGGATTCCAAACTCTATCAACTCGATCCGGCCGCGCCCGCCGCCGACTGGCAACTCGTCGCGGACTTCTCCGCCGCCGGACTCAAAAAAATCACACGTCTCGCCCTCAGCCCCAAAGCCGACCGCCTCGCCCTCGTCGCTCAAACCGGCGCGGCGCAGTAAAACTGCTGCCGTCGCCGACAACATAGCTATAAATGCTACGGTCACCCCGCGACGCCTAAGCGGTTGCACGTTGACATTAGACATCGGCCTGACCCGTGCTTATTCATCATCCTCCGGGGCGACGCCGAAGTAGCGCATCCAACGCTCGGTGCTCTCTTCAACCGGCGGCGCATCTGCGTCGGCCTGCGCCGCGCCCTTCGCCTCCGCCACAGCTTCCATGCGCCGCCGGAACTCGCCCGCGCGGAGAACCTGCGCGCCGCAACGCCGGACGTATTCGCCCAGTGCGCGATCCGAAGTCACCACCAGCAGCGTCCGCCGCTCGCGCGAACTCTCGACCAGAGTTTTGATCCGCGTGTCCGCGTCCGACCCGCGCTCCGCGTAGTAGACGCGCACGCCTTTGTAACTCGAACCGTCGGCGAAATTCTCGTCGGGCGCGCCGTCGAACACGACCTCCACGCGCGCCCGTCCCCCGGACGCGAACCGCGCCAACTCGGCCAGCAACTCGCGCCGCGCCCGCACGCGATCCCTGTGCCACCCGACGCGCTGCCCCATCACGTTATTGCCGTCAACCAGGTAAGACATAAGAATATAGTGACAAGCGACAGGTGACAGGTGACAGGTGACAGGTGACAGGTGAAAGCAACTTGGTTTTCAACTTGTCCCCTGTCACCTGTCACTTGTCACTAAATTAGAGTTTGTCCGTAGTCGCAGTATTCCACAATGGGGCAGCGTTCGCACAGGGGGTCGCGGGGGCGGCAGAGGGCGCGGCCGTGGCGAATGAGGTTGACGTGGAAGGAGTAGAACTTCCCCTGCGGGACGACGGCGTTCATGATCTCGTGAGCGCGGCGGTCGGTGCATTTTTGAGGGATGAGGCCGACGCGGCGCAGGATGCGGAAGATGTGCGTGTCGAGGGGAAAGACCTCGATGCGGCAGGCGAAGAGGAGCGTGCAGGCGATGGTCTTGGGGCCGATGCCGCGAAATTGCGAGAGGTATCGAACCGCCCCGGCGGGCGGGAGTTCGTGTAGGAAGGCGAGGTCGAGCGCGCCGCGTTCCTGTTTGATCTGGCGGAGAAGACTCTTGATCACGGCGGCTTTCTGGTTGGCG
Source organism: Pyrinomonadaceae bacterium (assembly GCA_035644995.1). Classification (GTDB taxonomy): domain Bacteria; phylum Acidobacteriota; class Blastocatellia; order Pyrinomonadales; family Pyrinomonadaceae; genus JAIVJZ01. Next base: position 1,390 of record DASQNL010000070.1, read on the forward strand.
AGGCCGCCGGATTGGATGGTCGCGGCGATGGTCGATTCGCGTGCGCGCAGGGCGGCGTCCCAGTCGGGGAAGCGACGTTTGAGGGCGGCGAAGGTGCGGTGGCTGTTGGTGTCGCTGGTGGCTTGCGAGAGGATGATCCGGATGAGCATGTCGAGCGGGTCGGAGAGGCGTGAGTTCTCCGGCACGCCGTAAGCGCGTTCGAGGTTTTGGATGATGTAGCGAAGCGGCCGCGGTTCGTCGGGCGACGACGCTGCGGCGTCTTCGTCAGCGCGCGGATGCGGCGAGGATGCGCTCATAAAATTCGACATACTGCGGGATGACGCGGTCGGTGCTGTAACGCGCGAGCGCGGACTCGCGGGCGCGGCCTCCCATCGCGCGGCGGGCGGCCGCATCGGCGAGGAGAGCGGCGGCGTCCGCGCCCATCTTATCCACGTCGCCGACCGCGCTCAGGCAGCCCGTCTCGCCGTCCGTGACAACTTCCGGGATGCCGCCGACGCGCGAGGCGACGACCGGCACTTCGCAAGCCATCGCTTCGAGCGCGGCCAGCCCGAAAGACTCCTGCTCCGAGGGCAGGAGCAGCACGTCGGCGATGGAGAGATAGTCGACGATGCGTGGCTGCTTGCCGACAAACGCGCAGAACTTTTCCAAGCCCAGACAACGCGCGCGATGCTCCGCCCGCCCGCGCTCGCTGCCGTCGCCCACCATCGCGAGTCGGGCGTCGATGCCCCGCCCGCGCACGCGCGCCAGTATCTCCACGCAATCCACGGGACGCTTGACGGGACGGAAGTTCGAGACGTGAACCAACAGCAGCTCGCCCGCCGGCGACAACTCGGCGCGCAGTTCCGGCCGCGGCCGGCGCGTGTATTCCGCGCCGCAGACGAAGTTCGGGATCACTTCAACCTCCGAGTAGCCGAAGGTCTCTCCGGTCTCGCGCTTGAGGTAGTGTGAGATGGCGGTCACGCCGTCGGACTGCGCGATGCCGTAGCGCGTGATGGGGAGATATGAGCGATCCGCGCCGACGAGCGTGATGTCCGTGCCGTGCAAAGTGGTGATGACGGGCAGACGCCGCTGCGGCTTCAAAGACTCGCGCGCGAGGATCGCGCTGATCGAATGCGGGATGGCGTAATGAACGTGCAGCAGATCGAGTTGTTCCGTCTCGGCGACGGTCGCCATCTTCGTGGCAAGCGCGAGCGTGTAGGGCTGGTGCTCAAAGAGCGGGTAGGACATCATCTCGACCTCGTGGAAGCGCACGCGGTCGTTCAGTTCGGTGAGACGCGTCGGGAGCGCGGACGCGATGAAGTGGACGGTGTGGCCGCGCCGCGCGAGTTCCTTGCCGAGTTCGGAGCCGACGATGCCGCTCCCGCCGTAAGTCGGATAAACCGTGATGCCGATGTTCATAGATAGCTGTTAGCCGTTAGCTGTTAGCTGACAGCTAAAATCAAACAATCAAAACTCCAAAAAAGAAAAGCCGTTAGCTGGGAACAGAAGCAGTCTGCCTCGTTCGGCTAACAGCTTACAGCTAACAGCTAACAGCTAAAAATAGCAAGAGGCAGAAAGCCCTCGCTACTCTCTGCCTCTTGTCTCAGCTTGTCTTCACCTGTAAAGGGGACAAGCGAGGAACTTGAATATAGACCCTTCCGCCTGATTTGACAATGGTTCTTTTAATAAATTGTCGCGCACTTAATCCTAATATCCGGCGCGGCGCAACAAAGTCCGAAGCCGCGCCGTTTTTCCCCTCTTTTTGTGAATATTCACGCAGCTTTCGCGGGTATGGGTCGCACCCCGAAAGGAAGTATAATGCGAGGCGCAATTAATGTTTCAGACGGAGTTTTTGGTGGCCGCCTTGCGCGTGTGCGCCGCATCTAAATCGAGACTGAAAGAAGCAATTATATTTGGAGAACCGAGAATGCCCAAGATTGACAATATCGAAGAGACGCCCAACCCGAACGCCGTCAAGTTCCTCTTGAAAGAACCCGTGACGACCGGCGCGGCGCGCTCGTTCCTCGGCGCGTCGCTGGCGAAAGACGATGCGCTCGCCCGCTCCCTGTTCGAGGTGGACGGAGTCGTCTCCGTCTTCTACATGGATCGCATGATCACGGTCGAGAAAGCGGAGACGGAAGACTGGGACGACCTCCTGCCGAAACTCGCCGTGCCCATCCGCGCGGCCGAAGCCGCGCAGGGCGGTGCGGCGGCGGCGGCGGCCGGAGCGGGCGCGCTCGGCGGCGCGCTCGGCGCGGTCTTGAGCGACGACCCGCGACTGCTGCGCATCAACGAAATCCTCGACGAGAAGATTCGCCCCGCGCTCGCGGGCGACGGCGGCTGGCTCGAAATCGTCAGCCTCAAAGAGGACACGCTCACGATCAAATATCAAGGGGCGTGCGGCAGTTGCCCCAGTTCCATCTCCGGCACGCTGATGGCTATCGAGAGCATGGTGCAGCAGGAAGTTGACCCCGCGCTGGAAGTCGTCGCGGTTTAAGCGGAAGCGCGTTGGAAAAATTTCAGGGGCAGCGGATTCGTCCGCTGCCCCTGAAATTTTACTGAGCGGGGCGGAATCCACGCGCCTGTAAATTCTAACTTTTCCCGTTGCGGCCTGCGATGTATCGGTCAACCGTTTCGGTCAGATGATCCACACGCACGGTCAAGCGGTCAACATTCTCGGTCAACCGATCCACGCGCACGGTCAATCGTGTGAGTGCTTCGTCGGTACGATCTTGCGCGCTGGTTAGTTTAGTGATCGCCTCATCGGTACGAATCTGGGCATCAACTAGGGCAGCGATGCGCTGATCCACATCCGACTGTGCCTCGCGCCCTTCGTCCAACCGCTCATCGTGCCTGTGTAAAAGTTCGATGACGGTCTGAAAACTTTGACTGAGTTCGGCACTTCTCGCGTCGTGGCGGACGACCATCTCCGCCAGCATTTTGTGATACTGCTCAAGGTCTGAGACCCGCGCCTCCAGTTTATCCGCGCTCATTTCTTACCGCCTCTCTTCTTACTAGCCTTTGCATCCGTCTCAGCTTTAGCCTTTGGTGGTCTGCCTGCTTTGCGCTCTTTAA
>DASQNL010000071.1:0-7636 GCA_035644995.1 Pyrinomonadaceae bacterium
GGACGCGCGCGTGCGCGACATCATCCGGCGTAAGGTGCGCCCGCGTTATCTCTCGCTCGGCTACCTGCTGCGCCAGTACGTGCGCCGCGAAGACCTGTCTTCCCTCCACTCGCAAGCGCGCGAAGACTTCAAGACGGAACTGGAATCTTTTAAGAAGTCGCCGGAAGAGTTGAGCCGCACTTTCATCTACGGGACGGACGACCCTTCGCTGTACCGGCCGGAAGGGCGTTTGTTGCACGAAGCCATCGAATCGACCGTCACGCTGCGCCGCGTGGATTCGCTCATCTACCTGCACCAGTTGCTAAAACTCTGGCTCGCGCCGCACGTCGTCGCCACGTCGCTGATGCTGGTCTTGATGTTGGTACACATCATTCAGGTGGTGTTTTTCAGAGTGCATTGAAGCATCGCTCCCGCGTTTCATCTCCCTAGTCGGCGCGGCAGACCTACAGCGGAGTCAATTTAGTGACCACACGGCACGAGGCCAACACGTTCATCATCAAGCGCGAGGATCGCTCCTTCGATCCGGTCACGCTCATGTCCGAGGGCTTGGCTATCGGGCGCGCCCCCGACAGCGAACTCAACCTGAACCACCCGACCGTCTCACGCTTCCACGCGGGCATCAGAAAAATCGGCGGCCGTTTCTACATCTTTCACCTCAGCCCCTCCAACTCCACCACTTTGAACGGCAATCTCGTCCACGAGAAAGCCGCGCTGGCCGACGGCGACGTGATCCAGATCGGCCCCTTCTTTCTTTTTATCGACTTCGAAGGGAACGCGCTCGCGATCAAGGTCAGATACCAGACCACCGTGAACATCGGCGAGGCCGAAACTCTCACCGGGGGTCACCCGCCGTCGTCGCGTGCCACCCCGCCGACAGCCGACCCCGGCGCAGACTCTATCCCCTCCGCCGCCGGCGGCGGCGGCGCGGCCGGGGCGGAGGCGGACGAAGGCGCGCTCGATGTCTTCTGGGAGAAACGCAAACGCGAGGCGGGCAAGGTGACGCGCCCGTCGCCCCTCCGGCCGCGCCAGCCCGCGGCGAAACTCGGTAAGGCGCGTTTCAACTGGAAGCCCACGCGCGACCTCGAACGCCCGTGGCCGTTCTCGATCTTCACCTGGGGCGTGGTCGTCGTCGGCCTGCTCTCCATCGTCGCGGCGTTCGGCTACACCTCCGCCTTCTCGCCCGCTCCCGTCTCGAACGCACACGCGCGCTCCGGCTTCAGCCTGACCCCGGCCATCGCACGCGAGCCGAACGCCAACTCTTGCACGACCTGCCACTCGATGCGCACGAGCATGGAGACGAACTGCGCCTCGTGCCACCAGACCGACGCTTTCGCCGCCACCGTCACCGCGCCGCACCGGGCAGCAGGGATAGGCTGTGTCAGTTGCCACTCCGAGCACCGCGGCGCGGACTTCCGCGCCGGCGTCGCGCCCTACAGCGACGCTTTCCAAAAGGGCGTGCGCTTCGACGAGACATGCGCCGGTTGCCATAATGACGAGAACCGCAAACTCTATCAGGGTCGGCGCGTGTTCACGCCGCACGGCGGCGCCTTCGGCTACCCGGTCGTAAACGGCCGTTGGAAGTGGAAAGGGATTGACGAAGAGGCGTGGCAACAGAAGCCCGACGAACTCAAGCAACTCGTCGCGAACTGGCCGGTGGCCGCCGCCGACGAGAGCGGGCGGCGCAGCGCACAGTTTCACGCCCTGCACCTCGCCCGCGTCCGCACGACGGGCGCGCTCGCGGGCGTGGAGGGCGAGGTCTCCTGCTCCACTTGCCATAAGTCCCACGGCGCATCGCTCGACCGCGAGACGCCGCGCACGACTTGCGCCGCCTGTCACAGCGGCAAGATTGATGCGCGGACGGGGCGCGCTCTGCTCGCCCCGGACACGGCCAACTGCACTTCCTGCCACGTTCAGCACGTGCGCGACAAACGCCACTGGAATCCGTCGCTGCTCGCAGCCGCGCGCGACGAATAGTTGTCGGTTCACACTATCAACTTCTCTCCGAGACCATGAAAAAGTCGCAATTGTTCATCATCCTCGCGCTGACCGCGCTGCTGCTGGCGACGAACCTGTATACGCGCGACGATTTCGCGGGCAAGGCCTATTTCGGCGGGTTGCCGTGGTTCGGTTGGGCGGGCGTGAGTTTGTTGTTGATCGCGGTCGGCCTCTGTCTAGCCCTGCGCGACGCGGCGCGCGCGCGCCGCCTGCTCGAAGAGTCGCCCGTTCAAACGAAGCCCGAAGAGACGGCCGACGCGCAACTCACGCCCGAGTTGCTGGAGAAGTACGACCCGGACGGAGCCACCTACCCGCACCCGGTCATCGTCACGGAACGCTGCATCGGCTGTCATGCCTGCGTGGATGCGTGTCCGCATGATGTGCTCGCCATCGTCGGCGGCGTCGCCAAGTCAATCGCGAGCGCGCAGTGCATGGAAGACACCTCGTGTCAGGTCGAGTGCCCGGTCAACCCGAAGGCGTGCATCGTCGTCAACACGACGAAGAAGATTCCACCGCGCAAAGTGCCGACGCGCGACGCGACGTTTATGACGAATGTTCCCGGCTGCTACATCATCGGCGACGTGTCGGGCACGCCGCTCATCAAGAACGCCGCCAACGAGGGCGCGGATTGCATCAAGCACATCGTCGCCGAGTTGCACGCGGCGACGCCCGAACCGGATGCCGAACTCGACGTGGCGATCATCGGCGCAGGCCCGGCCGGTCTCTCCGCCGCCATCCTCGCCGCGCAGGCCGGGCTTCGCTCCGTCACCATCGAACAGGACAAAGTGCTCGCCACGATTGATGCCTATCCGGCCAACAAGTACGTCTTCTTCAAACCGGAGACGATGGAGTCGCGCGGCGGCATCGCCGTCGAAGGGGCGGGCTTGCAGCGCGAAGCGATCCTCTCGTCGTGGAAGGCGACGATGGAACGAAACGGCGTCGCGGTCAACGAAAACGAGAGTTGCAAGTCGGTGAAGAAGGCCGTGGACGGCGACCACTTCGTCATCCAGACCGAGCAAGGCGTGGCGAAGGATAAGCAGACTTATCGCGCCCGCCGCGTCATCCTCGCGCTCGGCAATCGCGGCACGCCGATGAAGCTCCGGCTGCCCGGCGAGGACATGAAGGTGACGCGCGACGGGCAGACCGAGGACAAAGTTAAATACAAACTGACCGACCCGGAAGCGCATCGCCGCCGGAAGATCATCGTGGTCGGCGCGGGCAACTCGGCCGTCGAGGCGGCCGTCGACCTCGTCGCACGCCGCGACGGCACGAAGATCGCTTTTCGCTCCGAAGACGAGATCAACGAAGTCACGCTCGTGATTCGCAGCGACCTGAAAAACGACCTCAAGTTCGGCAACAAGCAACAGGTTTACGACTGCATCGACGAGGGCAAGATCAAAGTCTATTTCGGCACGGCCATCAAAGAGATTCACGATGACGAGGTGGTGCTGATGAACGCGCGGACGCAGGAAGTGAAAGCGACCGTCAAGAACGATTACATCTTCGCCATGATCGGCGGCGACCGCCCCACCAAGTTTCTCGAAGCCATCGGCATCAAGATCGGCTGAACGCCCCCGCCTACGCCGCCGCAGAGAAATTCCGGGCGCAAAAACGGAAAGGCCGCCCGGCAACAGATTGCCGGGCGGCCTTCCGGTTTTTGCGTCAAAAGTCGTTTGCTTGCGCGCCCGACCGGGAATCGCGTCTAACGTTTAATCATGGCCTGATAAAACCACATGGCATTCTTCGGCGTTTCATAAGCAGCCGTGATTCCGCCCTGACACACCCAGCCCCGTTCGAGCAAGTCGCCCACCTCATCGGCGAGGTCTTTAATTCGGACGTGCCCCACGACCAGATAATTTCGTCTACGACTTTCGATGGCCGTCCCGACGGCTTCAAGCTCTTTTTCGCTCATAAGTGCGACACGCTGCTTTCCATTTCGGCTTCCGCTCGAAGCGACTTTTCGCGCTCGACTGTTAAGACAACTCTTAAGCGTTGATTAGGACGCACCGGCGTCCGGTCGGGAAAAGTCGCCGGAGATACGACTTACGGCTCGTTGCCGTTGTCCGGAACCGGGCGACCCAGAGATTGGTAGATGCTCACGATCTCGTTCATCTTCTCGCGCGCCTCGGCGTTGTCGGGCTGGTAACGCAGGGCGTGGCGATAGTCTCCGAGCGCGAATTTGTAGAGCGCGGGCTGGCCGGCGTCGCGGTAGAGATTGCCGCGTTCGAGGTAAGCGGAGGCGGCGGCGTTTTTGTCCGCCTGAGTCGCGCCCGCGGACTTCGCTTTCGCATCCGCGCGCTCGACCTTGGCGTCGAGCGCGGCGGTGTCGAGGCCGCCCGGTTTGGTCGCGGCGGGTGCGTTGCCGGCGACGGGCGCGCCGCCGCCGGTGGGGCTGCCGCCGCCGTGCGCGGATGAGACGGGCGGAAGGTTGGCGGTCTGCGCCGGTCGCGTTGCCGTGGGCGCATTACTGTTGGACGCGCCGCCGGTGGTGTTTTGATTCGATTGCGCGCCGCAGCCGGAGGCTATCAGTGCGGCTCCACAGGTGAGAGCTAAGAACGGTGTTCGCATCTTGAGTTCAGTCCGGACTCCCCTGGTTTGATCTTATTTCCCGTTGTGGCATTGAACACAGGTGACGGGGGCTTTCGTCGCCGGGTCGCGCTTCTTGACCGCGTCGTGGCAGACGTTGCAATTGCGATGATAGGCCTCCTCGTTCGTCAGCGCAATCGGGTCGGACTCGTCCGGGTAGGTCACTTCCGGGTTTGACGGCCAACCGGCGGGCTTGATGTCGGTTTGCGCATGACACTCGCGACAGGTTTTGACGGGCTTGGCGTCGGCCTTCTCCAGAGAGGCCGTCGTCAACATCTCCTCGCGCTCGGAAGTTTTGAGCACGCCCTTGAGCGCGGACTTCGGTTGATCCGTGTGGTGGCACTCGGCGCAGCCGATGACGGATTTGCCGTCGGCGCTGTAGGGCTTCAGGGAATGCGTGTCGTGCGTGAAGAGAACTGACTTGCTGCCCTGCCCCGTCGCTTTGGCGTCTTTACCGAGGATCACATCTTTCGGCTGCACCTTGCTGCTCAGGGCGGCGAGCGAGGGAACGTTGCCGGACAGCGTGATGGCGGCGAAGCTCAAAATAGCTGCGAGAACTAAAAATAGTTTCATGGCTGGTTGTCCTTACAGAGCGGGGTCTGCCGCGAGCGGCAATCTTTTCAGAGATACAGGAGAGATAAAGTGCAAGATGTGGTAGAGCGTCGAGCTTAACGATCAACACGAACTCGAAAAGCTCATGCGTGCAAACACTATAAAACCGCCCGCGAGAGGTTGTCAATTTTCTCACCCGAAAATTAACGAGCCGGTGCGTCAGACGCCCATACGGAAGGTTTGGGCTTTGTGGCAACGCTGACAGTCGTTGAAATCGGCGTCGCCGAAGGCGCGTCGCCCGTTGTGGCAGGTCATGCAGCTTTGCGCCCGCGTCGTGTTGAAATGCTGGGAGACGGAGGGCGCGGTGACTTGCTGCGACTGCGGCAGACCGGCGCGCAAGTTGTGGCAATCGGCGCAGCCTAAACGCTGGCGCGCGCCGTGGGTGGCGTGGCTGAAATTGGCGCGGAAGGCGGGCGCGTTCGTCGAAGTGCGGTAGTAGCGGGCGGTGAGCGAGTGGCAGACGCCGCACGAGGCGATGTCGCGCCCGTTGCTCCGGGAGCCGGGTTGGTGGCAGTTGTAGCATTGGCCGTGGGCGTTGAAACCGGACGGGATCGTCATCGCGGCGGCGCGGCGCGCGGCGGGCGTGTGGCAGGCGACGCAGCCGGAGGCGGGTCGCGCCGCGCCCCGGTCGTGCTGCGCGTGGTCGAACTTCGCGTTGAAGCTGCGGAGCGAGGGGAAACCTTTGACGGGCGGGTTCTGCGAATTCAAGTCTGTGTGGCAGATAACGCACATCGGGATGTTCTGCGTAACGAACTGCGGCAGGTGGCAGCCGGTGCAGGCTTTGTGGCCGGGCAAGGCGGGACGCGTCGAGTTGCCGGCTTCGCGCCGGTGACAGTCGGCACAGGCGAGCGAAGCGTGACGTTGGCTATTGTGCAGAAACTTCGAGAAGTCGCCCCCGCCCGACGCCTGTTGCGGCGGCGCGTGGAGGGCGACGACCGGGGCGGCGGCGGCGTGCGTGTTCGATGCGGCGGAAGCGACGGCGCGGCGGTTGAAGAGTGAGAGGGCTGACAGACCGGCGACGCAGGCGAGCAAGGCCGCGAGCGCGAACGCGCGTCGCACGTTGCCGCTGCGGCGGCGGCTGAAGCGGCGGCGCGGCGTGGACGGCGAAGCGTCGGCGATGTCGCCCTGACCCGTCGCGGGTTGTTCTGTGTCGGCGCGGCGCACGATGATTTAACTGCCCTCCTTTTTCGGTTGCGGAGCACAGCGCGGCGGGATGAGTCCCTCGATGCCGGTCAGAGTGCGCGGCTTCTTCCCGGCCTTCTCCAACGCCTCGTTCTCCTTTTTCGCGGAATCGAGCACGGCCGTGTAATGACTGCACGGGACTTCCGCGTTCAGACTGACGGGCGGGGCGTGGCAGAGCGCGCAGTCGAACCGGGCATCCTTGCCGCGCTCTCTCAACTCGCGGAACACGGAGAGTTTCAACCCGGTCGTGCCGGAGATGGCGGTGTGGCAAGCGGAGGTCGAACACGAAGGCAGGAGATGCACCTGATTCACCTTCAACCGCATCGCCTCAAGCGTCGCGGCCTTGCGCACCCCGGCGTGGCATTGCGTGCAGGTGATGGCGACCTCTTTGCCTTCGTCGTTCGCGCGCTTCCGGTGCGGGTCGAGTTCGTGGACGAACTTGGGCGAGATGCGCGGGGGCGACAGAGTTTGGTGCGCGGCCAGAACGCCCCGCGCCGCACCCTGCGCGGCGGTCTGAACAGGAGTCTGCGAAGTTCCCCGCGCGATTGCCGCGACGAGCTTCGGCGCGCCGGTTGTCCCACCTGTCGGCGACGCGCCGAAGGCCGTCGTCAGCGCGGCCGTGTTTATCAGGGGTTTCGCGAGATTCTTGTGGCAACCGGCGCAGTCCGTCGAGAGCGGGGGTTGCTCGCGGTTCTCCGTGCCCTTTTGCCAGTGGCAAGCGAAGCAGGTGGCGTGGCTCGTCGGGGTGGTCATATAAGTCCCGGCGGGCGCGGCGAAGGCATCGGCGGGCGCACCGGCGGGCGGCTTCCGCGCGGTGCCGTCAACCTTGTGACAGTGCATGCAGGTCGCCTGAATGTTCATCTTCTGTCCCGCCACTTTCGCAAACTGCAAGAGCGTGGTCGTCTTGATGTGGCTCGCGTGCGGGAAGATGTCCGAGAACTGCGACGCCTCTCGCTCCTTCGGAAACTCGAAGCGCGCTTCGCTGCGCGGCGAGGTGACGGTGTGGCAGTTCGAGCAAATGACCGGGCGCGCGCCGCGAAAGAACTGCCGGCGATGACAGTTGATGCAGGCAGGATGATCCGGGTAGTCGGCGATGTCCGGTTTCTGGAACGAAGGGATCAGGTGACAGGAGGAACAATTCTCGAAGTGGCCTTTGGTCGCGTGTGAAAATTTGGAGTAGTCGATGCGCGGCGCGCGCGCGACGGGCGCACGAGGAGGGCGGCGGCGCGTCTGCGGTTGCGGCGCGCGTCGCGACCCTTGC
>DASQNL010000072.1:0-8389 GCA_035644995.1 Pyrinomonadaceae bacterium
CGGGCGCGTGCCGAAGTACAGGCATGTGCTGGACGAGGCGTTGGGGTTGAAGTCGCCGGAGATGGCGGTGATGTGCGTGCTGATGCTGCGCGGGGCGCAGACGGTGGGGGAGATACGCACGCGCACGGAACGGCTCTACCCGTTCTCGGCCTTGTCGTTCGTCGAGACGACGCTGGAAGATTTGATGATGCGAGACGTGCCGCTCGTGGTGAAGTTGCCGCGACAGACGGGACGCAAGGAACCGCGTTACGCGCACCTGCTCGCGGGCGAGGTGGTAGTGACGGAGACGGAGGGCGCGGAGGCCGGGGCAACGACGGAGGCGCGCGGCGAGCGGGTGGCGCGTCTGGAGGAAGAGTTGAAGGCGGTGCGCGCGGAGTTGGCGGAGTTGCGCGGGCAGTTCGCGGAGTTTAAGAAACAGTTTGAGTGAGCGGGGCGCGCGCGTGGCGTTGACGAGAAGGTGTGGTTGCAGTTGACGAAGAAGCGGCGGGCGGAATTGGAGGCGGGTGTCAGGTGAGCGCGAGGGCGGAGACGAGACGCATGAGAAAGATCGAAGCGGCCGAGGGGATCGAGGCGCGCAAGTCGAAAATCGACGGGACGGGATGTTTCGCCACCGTCGCCTTTCGCAAAGGGCGGAAGATCGCGGAGTTGACGGGCGAGCGCGTGTCGCGCGTGGAGGCGGCGCGGCGGATGCGCGGCAAGGAGCGGCTGCACATCTGCGCCATTGATTCTTACTGGGGCATCGACGCCAGCGCGGGCGGCAACGCCTCGCAGTTCATCAACCACTCGTGCCGCCCGAACAGCTTCGTGCGCATCATGCACGGCCACATCATCTTCTTCGCCCTGCGCGACATCCGACCCGGCGAAGAGATCACGCTCGATTACGTCGAGTCCTATCACTCCAACGACAAACGCTGCGACTGCGGCGCGCCCGCGTGTCGCGGAACGATCAACCTCATCAAGCGATAATCCGCGCTCCCCACACGGGGAGGACGAAAGTTCGAGGCCGCGCCGGAAGTTGTAAATTTCCGGCGCGGCCTCGAATTTGTGTTCGCTCAGGTTGAGCCAATCGTTGCTAGTTGCTGCCGCCGCTGCCGCCTTCGCCCGTCGCGTTGACGGGGCGGCCTTCGGGGTCGAGCAGGGTGATGGTGTCGCCGATGCCGAGCGAGCGCAGGCCAGGTTCGACGGCCTTGCGGTCGCCGACGACGAGGATCGCCATGCGCGACGGATCGAGATAGCGGTTGGCGACGCGCGTGATGTCGGCGAGCGAGACGGCGCGCACGCGCGCGCTGTAGTTGTTGAAATAATCGTCGGGCAGGTTATAGAGCACGAGCGCGCCGAGGCGGTCGGCGATCTGGCTGGGCGTCTCGAAGCTGCGCGGGAAGCCGCGCAGGATGCCTTGCTTGGCGTATTCGAGTTCGCTCTCGGTGACGGGAATCTCGCCCCGGATGCCGCGCAACTCTTTGAGGAATTCGCCGACCGATTCTTTCGTGACGTTGGTGAAGACGCCGCCCGAGGCCGCGAAAGGCCCCGCGCCGCGCCGGTATTCGAAGCTCGAACGCGCGCCGTAGGTGTAGCCCTTGTCCTCGCGCAGATTCAGGTTGATGCGTGAGACGAACTGCCCGCCGAGCATCGAGTTGAGGACGAGCAGCGGGAAATAGTCGGGCGTGGAGCGCGCGACGCCGACCTGCCCGATCTGGATGACGGACTGCGCCGCGCCCGGTTTATCGACGAGATAAATTCCGGCGCGCTCGCGCGCGGGCGGCATCATCGAAACGTCCGACGCCGGAACCCGGCCGGGCTTCCACGCGGCGAAAGTGCGTTCGAGTTTGGGCAGGAGCGTGGCCGCCGTCACGTCGCCCGCGACGATGAGCGCGGCGTTGTTCGGGCGATAGTAAGTTTCATAGAAGCGGCGCACGTCCGCCTCGGAGAGAGCCGTGAGCGAGGCTTCGTTGCCGAACAGCGGGCGTCCGTATGGGTGCTTGTTGCCGTAGAGGATCGACGAATAGACGAGACCGGCGATGGCATTGGCGTTGTCGCGTTGCTGTTGCAGCGTGGCGAGGCGCGTGCCGCGCAGGCGTTTGAGATCGGCTTCGGGAAACGCCGGGTTGAGGATCACGTCGGCGTAGACTTCGAGCGCGCGGTCGAGATGGCGCGTGAGCGTGGTCAGGTCGGCGGTGGTGGAATCCCAGTCCGCGCCGACGCTCATGCGCGCGCCGAGTCCGGCCAGCGCGTTCGAGATGTCGAGCGCGTTGCGCGTCTTCGTGCCTTCGTCGAGCAGGTCGGCCGTCAGGCTGGCCGCGCCCGGCAGGTTCTCCGGGTCTGACGATGCGCCCGACTTGATGATCAAGTTCATGTTGACGACGGGCAGTTCGGAGTGGCGCACGAGAAACACTTCGAGGCCGTTTGATAAGCGGTGGCGTTCCACTTTAGGCAGCACGAGGCGCGGTTCGGGGCCGGGCTTCGGCAGCTTGGCCGCGCTGGCCGCCGCTTGCTGCGCGTCGCGTTTGGCGTCGGCGGGTTTGGCCGGTTCGCCCCTGGCGGGCGCGGCGGTGGTGGGCGGCGCGGCTCCGGCCGGAGCGGTCGCGGCGGCGGCGGCCTTCGTGGCGGTTGGCGCGCTCTCGCCCGTGGTCGCCGCTCCTGATTGCGCCGCGCCCGCCGTTTGCGGCGAGGGCATGGCGACGGCCTTCGAGGGGCTTTCGGGCACAGGCTCGCCCGTCGAGCGTCCGCGCGCGCGCGGCGACACGTTGACGATGAGCCGCTTGTCGGTCAGGTATTGATTGGCGACGCGCTTCACGTCCTCGGCCGACACGCGGCGATAGCGCGCGAGGTCTTCGTTGAAATAGTCGGGGCGGTTCAGATAAGTGGCGTACTGGTTCAACTGGTCGTTCTTGCCGCCGAAGCCGCCGACGGTTTGCAGGCTGTAGATGAAAGACGCCTCGCGCGCGTTGTAGGCGCGTTCGATCTCTTCCGGGGTGGGCGGCGTCTGCTTGATGCGTTCGATCTCCTCGTTGATCGCGCTTTCGAGTTCGACGAGCGTCTTGCCGGGTTTGGCCGTCGCGACGACCTGAAACTGACCGGCGATCTCGGCGGCGTTGTTGAAGGCCGACACGTCCTGCGCGATCTGGCGTTCGTAGACGAGCGTCTTGTAGAGGCGCGAACTCTTGCCGCCACCGAGTATTGCGGCGAGCGAGTCGAGCGCGGCCTCGTCGGGCGTGTACTGCGGCGGCACCGGCCAGACCGTGTAGACGCGCGGCAGGGCGACGCGGTCTTCCATGTTGATGCGTTTCAACTCACTGACGGTCGCCATCTGCATGGGAACGGGCGTCGGTTCCGGGCCGCGCGGGATAGGGGCGAAATATTTTTCCACGAGGCGGCGCGCCTCGGCCGGGGTGAAGTCGCCCGCGATGGTGAGCGTGGCGTTGTTCGGCGTGTAGTAACGGCGGAAGAAGTTTTTCACGTCTTCGAGCGAGGCGGCGGAGAGATCGTCGAGCGAGCCGATGGTCAACCAGTGATAAGGGTGCGTCTTCGGGTAGAGCGTCTCGTTGATCTTCGCGCCGACGAGACCGTAGGGGCGGTTGTCGTAATTCTGCCGCTTCTCGTTCTTGACCACTTCGCGCTGGTTGGCGAGCTTGGCTTCGTTGAGCACATCGAGCAGCCCGCCGAGGCGGTCGGCCTCCATGAAGAGTGCGAGTTCGAGGAAGTTCGACGGCACGACTTCCCAGTAGTTGGTGCGGTCGGGGTTGGTCGAGCCGTTGAGATTGCCGCCCGCCTCCTGAATGGGCTTGAAGTAGTCGTCGTCGTAATTCTTCGAGCCTTGAAACATCATGTGCTCGAAGAGGTGGGCGAAGCCGGTCTTGCCCGGCACCTCGTTCTTCGAGCCGACGTGATACCAGAGATTGACGCCCACAATCGGCGTCGAATGGTCTTCGTGCAGGATCACGCGCAGGCCGTTCGCCATGTGAAACTCCGTGAACTTGATCGGCGGCAGCACGCCGTTGCTCGTCTGCCCGGCCGCGGATGCCGCGCCGCCGCCCGACTTCCGCGCCGGCTGCGATGCTTTGTTCTGCGCCAGCGCGACGTTCGACGCGACCAGCGCGACGGCGAGCACGAACGCCGCGAAACGATTCCTTCTCAACATGTGGGTCTCCTCCATGAAAGTATGGCCGGCGCACGGGCGGGGACACGTGCTTCGTGCGCGACGCGCCACACGGCGAAAAATTCAAAAGTGAATGAAAGGGGATGGGAACTGTGGTCGCCATTTTAGCGCGCGGCGCGAAACTACCGCAACGTGAGATGCGCGCCGCATGATTTCCCGGCGCAAACGCACCCGGCCACCCGCCTGCGCACGGGCGGGCGCAACGCTCATTGCCCGATGCCGCGCGCGCTTGCTAGAATCGCGCGCTAGACTTCCGCAAACACGCATGATTCAACAGACAGACTTCATCGTCGTCGGCAGCGGCATCGCGGGCTTGCGCGCCGCGCTCGAAATCGCCGCGACGGGCGCGCGCGTCGTCGTGCTCACGAAAGAGCGCGCCGCCGAGTCGAACACGGAGTACGCGCAGGGCGGCGTGGCCGTCGCGCTTTCGGAAGACGACGAAGCCTCTCTGCACGAGGACGACACGCGAGACGCGGGCGCGGGGTTGTGCGACGAGCGCGCCGTGCGCGTGCTGGTGGAAGACGGGCGGCGTTACATGCGCGAGTTGATCGAGTGGGGGGCGGAGTTCGACCGCGAGGGCGGCCGTCTCCTCTTCACGCAGGAGGCCGCCCACTCGCGCCGCCGCATACTGCATGCCGGGGGCGATGCGACGGGGCATGAGATCGTGCGCGCGCTGCTCGCGCGGGCGCGCGCCGATGCGCGCATCGAGTTTCTCGCGCACGCGGCGACCGAAGAGTTGATCGTGGAAGACGATGGTTGTCGCGGCGTGCGCTATCTCGATCCGCTGGTGCGCGCGTCGCGCAGTTTGCACGCGCGCGCGGTCGTCTTGGCATCGGGCGGGGCGGGGCAGTTGTACCTGCACACGACCAACCCGCAGGTCGCCACGGGCGACGGCATGGCGATGGCTTACGCGGCGGGCGCGGAGTTGGCCGATATGGAGTTCGTGCAGTTTCACCCGACGGCCTTGAACGTGGAGGGCGCGCCGCGCTTCCTGCTCTCCGAAGCGATGCGCGGCGAGGGCGGCGTGCTCCGCAACGCCGAGGGCAAACGCTTCATGCCGCGCTATCACGAGCGCGCCGAACTCGCGCCGCGCGACATCGTGAGCCGCGCCATCGTCGCCGAACTCGAACGCACCATGACGCGTACCGCCTTCATCGACATGACCGCGCTCGATGCGCGTTATCTCCGTCGCCGCTTCCCTAAAATTTACGACACCTGTCTGCGTCACGGTCTCGACATCACGCGCGAACCCGTGCCCGTCTCGCCCGCCGCGCACTACATCATGGGCGGCATCCGCACAGACCTCGACGGGCGCACCACCCTGCGCGGACTCTACGCGGCGGGCGAGGTGGCCTGCACCGGCGTCCACGGCGCGAACCGCCTCGCCTCGAATTCGCTGCTCGAAGGTCTCGTCTTCGGCGCGCGCGCCGGACGCGCCGCCGTCGCCGACCACGCCGGAGACGCGCCCGTCTCGCCGCCCGCCGGGGCGCACGAAGACGGCGCGGCGGCGGCGACCCCGACGACGATGTCGGATACGGACGCGGGCGAGATCGCGCTCGCCGTGCGCAAGCGCGTGCGGCGTCTGATGTGGGAGCGCGTCGGCATCTTGCGCTCGCGGCAATCGCTGCTGCGCGCGCTCCGCGAGCTTGAACAGATCGAGCGGGCGCGGAGTTTACGCGCGCCCTCGCGCAACTTCGTGACGGTCGCGCTGCTCATCGCGCGCGCCGCCCTCTGGCGCGAAGAGTCGCGCGGCGCGCACTTTCGCCACGACTTCCCGGCGCGCGACGATGCGCGCTGGCGCGTCCATTCCATCGCCCGCCGGGGCGCGCCCGTCGCCGGGAGCGAGACGTTGGAGGCGGCCGTGGCGGGAGTTGAAAGTTGAGTCGGCGGCTGTGCCTCACGGACGCCCAGCGGAAGCGCGGCGCGTGGCCGCTGACGAAGAGGAAATCGAAGGCGAGGTGTGATGGCTAACTATCAACAACTGCACGATTGGGCGATCCGGCCGCGCGAGGCGGTGGAACTGCAAAAGAGCCTGCGCGAGCGCGTCCGCGTCGTGCCGCACGCGGGCCAGCGGATCGAGACGGTGGCGGGCGCGGACATCTCGTTCAATAAATTCTCGCCCGTCATCTACACGGGGATCGTGGTGCTTCGCCTGCCGTCGCTCGAAGTGGTGGAGGAGGTGGGCGTGGTGGGCGAGACGCAGTTTCCTTATGTGCCGGGGCTGCTGTCGTTTCGTGAAGCGCCGTCGGTGTTGGAGGCGTGGGCGAAACTCAAGACCGAGCCGGACGCCGTGATGTTCGACGGGCAGGGCATCGCGCACCCGCGCCGCATCGGCATCGCCTCGCACGTCGGCCTGTTTCTCAATCGCCCGACGTTCGGCTGCGCCAAGTCGGTGCTGGTAGGCAGGCACGCGGAATTGGCGGAGGAGCGCGGCAGTTGGCAACCGCTCGTCGACCCGAAGAACGACGAGACGGTGGGCGCGGCCTTGCGCACGAAAACGCGCGTCCAGCCGATCTACGTCTCGCCCGGCCATTTGATCGATCTCGCCGGAGCGATTGAACTCACACTCGAAGCCGACGGCGGCTACCGCCAGCCCGAACCGACGCGCCGCGCGCACCTGCTCGTCAACGCCCTGCGGCGCGGCGAAAGAGAGGCGACCTGAAGCGCGTCGCGCCAGCGCGGCTTTCAATCAACGCGGACACAGAAAAAGGCGGCGGCAAGTGTGATAACTTGCCGCCGTCTTTGTCCGGGTGCGCGTCGCGTCGCGCCGTTACTGGGTAATCGTGAACTTCTCGGAAGGCGAGAGCGATTGGCCGGAGACGCGGTCTTTGATGCGCACCGCGAGTTCGTATTCGCCGGGGGCGAGTTGGTCTGTGGTGATCATGCGCGCCAGCGTCAGGCGTTGACCGGCGTCGCTCATGCCGCGCCAGTCTTCGGGCATCTTGCCGAGTTCCTTGCCGTCTTTCAGGAGCACGTAGTCCACGTCCACCGAGGGGCGGAGCGTCGTCTGGTCGATGCCCGCGTTATAGACTTGCAGGTAGATGCCGACGGGTTCGCCCTTGCGATAGGTGCGCGCCACGTTCGGGATCACTTTGAACTGGCCGATGGTGAACTGGCCGACGGCGGGCGCGTCCGACATGCTCTGCAACTTGGCCGCGAGCACGAGCGTCGAGGTCGAGAGTTGCTTGGCGTCATACTTCGGCACGGTGAAGCCGAGGTGTTTGACCTGCGTTGCGCCGGAGTTGGTATCGCGCACGATGACATCCACGCGGTAAGTGCCGGGCGCGAGCGGCACGGTCTTGCCGTAGGCCGACTTGCGATGCTTCAGGTCGAGCAGTTCCGTGCTGCTGGCGGTGGCCGTCACAACGTCTTCAAAGACGCCGACGCGGCGACCGGCGACCGAAGTGATGCGGCCGAAGATGTTCATGCGCGCCGTCTGCACGCCGCCCACGTCCGCGAAGGTAAGTTCCTTGTTCTCGGTCTGAATGGTGAAGGCCGTCACGACGCGCTCGTCCGATTGGCGATAGAAGTCGATGCGCATGTCGAAGTTGAGCGGGTTGTCTTCAATCGTGCCGGAGCCGGTCAGGAGCGAAGCGAGTTCGGCGTTCTTGATGACGGGCGGGCGCGAGAGGTCTGCGAGCAGTTGGAGGCGCGAGAAGGGGCTGTCCTGTTCGCGCTGGTAGCCGCTGCCGTTGGAGATGCGGTCGGCCTTGCTGCTGCGTCCGAGTTGTTCGCTGAGGGTCAGTCCCGCGCCGGGAACCATCGCGAGCGCGTCCTTCTCGTCGGGCGAGCGGGCGAGGCGGTATTCTCCCGTGCCGGTCGGGTCAACGAACTCGATCTCGATGCCGGAGCCGATGCCTTCGATGTAGCGGTAGAACCAGACTTCAAAAGGGAAGGTCGTCGTCTGGCCGCCGCCGTGATAGCTCGGACGGTCGTAGGAGCCGCCCGTCGGGTGCGACTCGACGGAATCGGGCTTGCCGAAGGTGATGTAGATGCGGCCGCGATCCGTCTTCCAGCCGGGGATGCCGGAGGCGTAACGCTCGTTGGCGTAGGCGATGCGCTCGTAATACTGTTCCTTGTACTCGTTCTCGTCCGTGTCGGGGTCCGGATCGCGCCGCTGCCAGAAGGCCTCGATGAACTGCTCGCGCTCCTCGTCGGTGGCGAGTTTCTTGAAGGCAGAGCGTTCGGCGTCCGTGATGATGTAAGCCACGTCCTTATCCGGCCACTCGCGGT
>DASQNL010000073.1:0-15963 GCA_035644995.1 Pyrinomonadaceae bacterium
GAGCGCGCACACGCCGAGTACGACCGTTATCGTTCGCTCGTCACGGCGACAGCGCAGGTGGTATGGACGACGGACGCCGCCGGGCGCGTCGGAGACATCCCGGCGTGGCGCGCGATGACCGGCCAGACCAAGGAAGAGGTGCGCGGCCGGGGCTGGCTCGACGCCGTCCACCCGGAAGAACGCGAGCGCACGTCGCAACTCTGGTTCCGCGCCGTCGAGAGGCGCAGCATCTACGCGACCGAGTATCGCCTGCGCCAGCGCGACGGGAGCTATCGTGATTTCGCCGTGCGCGGCGTTCCCGTCATCGCCGAAGACGGCAGCTTGCGCGAATGGGTCGGCACGCTCTCCGACATCACGGAGCGCAAGCAGCGCGAGGCGACCCAACGCTTCCTCGTCGAAGCGAGCGCGCTGTTGGCCGCCTCGCTCGATTATGAGACGACGCTCCAATCGGTGGCGCGCCTGAGCGTCCCTTTCCTCGCCGATTGGTGCATCGTCTATGTGGTGGATGACGACGGCGCGAGCCGTCCCATCGCCGTCACGCACGGCGGCGACGACGCGGCTCAGGTCGAGTTGGTCTGGGAACTCGAACGGCGCGAGAACCGCGACCCGGAAGCGACGACGGGCGTGGCGAATGCGATCCGCACCGGCCAGTCGGAACTCTACGCGGACATCGTCTCGTCGGCCGAAGCGGCTCCGGCCGACGAGATGAAGGGTTTCCGCATCGCGCGCGAACTCGGTTTGGCGTCGGCGATGATCGTGCCGCTCGTGGCGCGCGGGCGCACGCTCGGCGCGATCACGTTCGCCACTTCCGCGCCGCGAAGACGCTACGGCCTCTCCGACCTCGCCCGCGCCGAAGACCTCGCGCAGCGCGCCGCCTTCGCCGTGGACAACGCGCGCCTCTACCGCGAGGCGCAGGAAGCCAATCGCCTCAAGGACGAATTTCTCGCCACGCTCTCGCACGAACTGCGCACGCCGCTCACTTCCATTCTCGGTTGGACGAACCTGCTCCGCTCCGTCAAGTTCGACGAGGCGACCGCCGCCCGCGCCCTCGAAACCATCGAGCGCAACGCCCGCTCGCAGAAGCAACTCGTGGACGATCTGCTCGACGCCTCGCGCATCATCACGGGGAAGCTGCGCCTCGACATGAAGCCGACCGAACTCAGGGAGGTGGTCGAAGCGGCGTGCGAAGCGGTGCGTCCAGCGGCGCAGGCGAAGGGCATCGAACTCGCGCTCACCATCCACGCGCCGGCGAACGTCGTCGCGGGCGACGCGGAACGCTTACAGCAAGTGGTCTGGAATCTTTTGTCGAACGCCGTCAAGTTCACGCCCGAAGGCGGGCGCGTCGAGGTGCGTCTGGAGCGCGCGGGGACGCAGGCGCGCATCTCCGTCACGGACACGGGCGAGGGAGTCAAAGCGGAGTTTTTACCGTTTGTCTTCGACCGTTTCCGTCAGGCCGATCAAACGACGACGCGCACGCACGGCGGCCTCGGCCTCGGCCTCGCCATCGTGCGCCATCTGGCCGAACTCCACGGCGGGACGGTCGGCGCGACGAGCGCGGGCGAAGGCCGGGGATCGACTTTCGAGGTGCGTCTGCCGCTGCTCGAATACGCGAAGCGCGGCGATTCCGCGCCCGTCGAGACGGAGCAACCGCACGCGAGCGCGGGCGAGCCGGCGGAGCAACAGGCCGCGCTCGGCGGCCTCCGCATCCTGATCGTGGAAGACGAACCGGACACGCGCATGCTGCTCGGCAAAGCTCTGGAACGCTACGGCGCGGCCGTGCGGATGTGCGAGTTGGCGGAAGAGGCTTTGGCCGCGCTCGAACGCGGTTCGTTTGATTGCATCCTGAGCGACATCGCCATGCCCGGAGAGGACGGCTACGCGTTCATCGAAAAACTCAGGAAGCGCGAGGCGGCGCGCGGCCGTGTGCCGACCCCGGCCATCGCCTTCACGGCCTACGCCCGCGAAGAAGACCGCCAGCGCGCGCTCGACGCGGGCTTTCAACTGCACCTCGCCAAGCCCATCGCGCCGAAGGAACTCGCCGAAGCCGTCGCCGGCATCGTCGGGCGAACCTCCAACGTGTGAATGAGAGCCTCGCCCGCCGCCGCCACGACGCGCCACGTCGCATTTCAAACCGCTTTAAATTCGTCAACGCCGCTCAATTCGTCAACGCGCGCGGAGGTCGTCCAACGCCGCGCCGAGGCGTTCGAGTCCGCCGCTTAACATTTCCGTGTCGCCGCCGATGCTGAGGCGGAAGTGTTCGGGCATCTCGAAAAATCTCCCCGGCACGAGCGACGTTTTATACTTCTCGCGCAGGAGCGCGCAGAGAGAGTCCACGTCGCCGCCGCCGGAGAGGAGACGCGGGAAAGAGATCATGCCGTCGGTGAGGGGAAAGGTTTCGAGATCGTCGCGCGCGGCGAAAAAGTCGTTGGCGAGGGCGCGGTTTCGCTCGAGCAGGGCACGCGTGGCTTCGGCGATTTCGGGGAGACGCGTGAAGGCGATGCAACTGAGGCGTTCGGCGGCGTGCGGTTGGGCGACGCCGAAGAGGTCGTTGAGTCGCCACATGCGCCCGGCCAATTCGGGCGCGGCCAGAATCCAGCCGCAGCGCAGCCCGCTCAGGCCGTAAACTTTCGTCAGGCTGCCGGTGCTGACGAAGTGCTCGCCGAGACGGAAGGCCGTGCGCGGCGCACGCGCGAAGGCGGCGTCGAGATAAACTTCGTCAACGAGGACGCGCGCGCCCACGCGGGCGGCGAGGTCGCCGATCTGTCTGAGCGTGTCGTCCGTGTCGTAAGCGTTCGACGGGTTGTGCAGGTTCGTGACGACGACGAGACGCGTGCGCGGCGTGATGGCGCGTTCCACTTCGGACGGATCGAGGCGAAACTGATTGTTGAGAGGGCGCGCGAATCTTTTGACATCCGCGCCGAGGTAGAGCGCGGCGGAGATGATCAACTCGTAAGTCGGCTGTTCGATAATTACTTCGTCGCCGGGCGCAAGGAGCGCGGCCAGCGCGAGGAAGTTCGCCATTGAAGTTCCGTTGGCGGCGACGACCGTGCCGGGCGCGACGCCGCACTTCGCGGCGATGGCCTCTTGGAGCGGCGGGTAGCCGTAGCCGCTCGCGCCGCTCAGTTCGAGATCGGAGAGCGAGACGCGCAGGCGTTCGAGCGGGTAGGGTTGCACGCCGCTCGTCGCCAGGTTGAAGCGCGCTGGCGATTGCGTCTTCGCCCAGTACATGTAAGCCGAACTCATCACGCGCGGTTGCCGTTCGCTCATGGGTGCAGGTTCCTTTGCCGCCGCAGCCAGTAGTAGCAGGCGGGCACGCCCGCGAGCACGATCAAAAAGCCAATCGCGCTGTTGGCCGGGTATTGGTAGACGGTGCTCAAGACGACGAGCCAGCAGGCCGCCACGAAAAGCGCGGTCGTGTAGGGGTGGCCGGGAACTTTGAACGCCGTCGCGGCGTCGTTGCCACCGGGAGTCGCGCGGCGGCGGAAGATGAAGAGAGAGAGTCCGGTCAGCCCGAACCAGATGAAGTCGACCGAGACGACGTAGTTGAGTATCTGCCCGTACCTGCCGGAGAGCGCGATGACAATGGCCGCCGCGCCCTGCAAGGCGATGGCGAAGACGGGCACGCGCGTGCGCTCGCTCACGCGCGCGATGCGGCGGAAGAACAATCCGTCTTCGGCCATCGCGAAATAGACGCGCGGCGTGGTGAGCAGAGCTTGGCTGAGGAAACCGAGCGTCGAGACGGTGATGCCGAGCGCGATCAGTTGTGCGCCGCGTTCGCCGAGCGCGCCGCGCATGACGGCGGTGGCGGGCGTGGTCGTCCGCGCCAGACCTTCCGCGCCGAGCGCGTAGACGCATACGAAGCTGACGGCCGTGTAGAGCAGCACCACGCCCGCCACGCCGTAGAGCAGCCCGCGCGCCAGGTCGCGGCGCGGGTCGCGCATCTCGCCCGCCACGAAACTCGTCGTCTGCCAGCCGCCGTAAGCGAACATGACGGGCGTGAGCGCCGCGCCCATCGCGATGAACAGATTGAGCGATAAAGGCTCGCGCGGTAGCGCGGGCGCGGCGGTGATGCCCGGAGCCTCGGCGGAGAACCACCAGCCGCAAAAGACGAGCGCGGCGATGGCCGCGATCTTCAACACCATGAGCGCGCTCTGCACGTTGCTTCCGGCGCGGACGCCCAGACAGTTAATGGCCGTCAGGAGCATGAGCGCGAGCGCGGCGAGCGCGCCTTCGGAGAGGGGCGCGCGCGTGAGTTCGGCGAAGTAGCGCGCGAAGGTGATGGCGACGGCGGCCATGCCGCCCGACTGGATGACGAGCAGCAAAGACCACCCGTAGAGAAACGCCACGGTCGGGTGATAGGCGTCGCGCAAATACGCGTACTGGCCGCCGACTTCCGGCCTGCGCGCCGCCAACTCCGCGTAGACGAAAGCCCCTGTGAGCGCGATCAGACCGCCCAAGAGCCACGCGCCGAGGATGAGCAGGGGCGTGTCCACCTGCCGCGCCACCTCCGCCGGGTTGACGAAGATGCCCGCGCCGATGATGCCGCCCATGACGAGCATCGTCGCGTCGAAGAGATTGAGGCGGCGCGCGAGTTTGCGCGTCGCATCCGGCGTGGTTGGTGGCGTGGCGTCCATCGGGAGCGAGAGTGTGCCGCACTCGCGCGGGGTTTGTAAACCCTAATAATGCCGATGTTGAAACCGGCGCGGGCGCGCCCGCTCCCCGAAAAACGCCCGCCGAAGAATCCTAAATTCCCGCGGCGTCTCGCCCCGGCGGCGCGGGCGCGGACTCGCCCGACGGAACACAACGCCCCGGCGCAACCACATCCCCACGCGCTCGCAGCGATGCTACCTGCGTAAAATCGTTAATAATTTTACCGACAACCCCCCAAATTTATTGACACCGCAGGGCTAAAGAGATTATTTTACGCTGGCTTACTGATTTGTGAGCTTTTGCGAGGTCGGACGGAGGCACCGTCTCGATTCGTATCACGGTAATTCGTTATTTTCAGTCGAATAGCTCCCGCCCCCGGCAAACTACCAAACCCTTTCGACGGAGAACGCGCGCCCGCGCCTTTTTCGACAGAAGCGAATGTTGAGTCGCAGGGGTTTAGGTACGGCCTTTCGATCCACTTCAAATGAAAAAAATATGGCTGTGCTTGACAGCCATCAAGCGATACTGATTTCTGAACCGTGCGAGTGCGGTTTGGCGTCGGCCCGGTCTAAGCCGACGAACGCGCACTTGCCGTCCCTACTGACAACCCCTCCAGGAGAATCTGCATGAAGAACTACACGAGATGGGTGATGCTCGTCGGCGCAGCCGTCGTATGCTCCCTTTCGGCTTTAATTTTCGAGTCGACCACCAGCGCACAGGAGCAGGGCAAGCCGGCGAAGGCGAATGACGCCGCCGCCGCCGCCGCCGCCGCGGGCGCACAGCAGCAGGGCAACGCGCCCGCCGCGCCTACCAAAAGGGAGCGAAGCCTGACCCGCAAGCCGGATGAAGCTAAAGAAGAAGACCCCGATCTGCCGACCTTCATGAAGGGGAAGATCAACTTCGAGGCTTACCAAGAGAAGCGTCAGGCTCACATCAACATGCTGCTCGGCGTGGCGGATGACGGAACTTATAACCCGATGCTCCGCTTCAAGGCGATTCAGGACATGAAGCAGCAGGAGGCGGGGCTGCGGCAGGACGCGAAGAACGGTCGTTCTTCGATCCACCCGATGATCAGCAGCACGAGTTGGACGCCAATCGGCCCGCATCCGATCCCGAACGGGCAGACCTCCATCGTGGTTCATCCGGTGAGCGGACGCACGACCGCCATCGCCGTCCACCCGACCAACCCGGACATCGTCTTCATCGGCGCGGCCAACGGCGGCGTCTTCCGCTCGCTCAACGGCGGGCAGACGTGGACGCCCATTTTCGACAGCGCGGAATCTCTCGCCATCGGCGCGCTCGCGCTCGCGCCCTCCAACCCGAACATTCTCTACGTCGGGACGGGCGAATCCAACCAGTGCGGCAGCGGCTGCTTCGCCGGGATAGGAGTCTATCGCGTTGACAACGCCCTGACGACCGCGAACCTCGTCGGCCCCATTAACCCGACCCGAAATTTTCTCAGGACGGACGGCGTCACGCCCGACGCCACCAGCACGTTCACCGGACGCGCCATCAGCGACATTCTGGTGCATCCGACCGACCCGGCGACCATCTTCGTCTCCACCACCTCGGCCATCGTCGGCAACCCGAACCAGACCCCGTTCGGCGGACTTGTTCCGCCGCTCGGCATACGCGGCCTCTATCGCTCGACCAATGCGACGGCCGCCGCCGCCTCGGTCGCCTTTCAGAAGCTGACCGTCGCGGCGGAGAATTGCTTCGACAGTCCCTGCACCGGCAACCAGAACATCACGGGCATCCGTTTTGATCCGGGCGACCCGAACGTGCTGGTCGCCTTCGTCCGCGCTGCGCTGACCGCCTCCTTCAGCGGCGTCTGGCGCACGGCCAATGCGCTGGCGGCCACCCCGACCTTCACCCAGCAACTCGCCTTGAACACCACGCGCGGCGAGTTCGGCGCGGCGAGGGTGAGCGGCGTTACCACCTTTTACCTCGCCTCCGGCGAGTCGGCGGCGGGCACGTCCTGCACGACCAACTCCGGCGCGGTGCGCAAATCAATCGACGGCGGCCTGACGTGGGTCAAGCAACTGGGCGGCGGCGGCTTCTGCGGCGGCCAGTGCTCCTACGACATCTCCATCGAGGTTGATCCGAGCAACGCGAACATCGTCCACCTCGGCGGCTCGGCGCAAAGCACGTGCTCGCGCGTGCAGGCGCGCTCGACTGACGGCGGCGCGACTTTCGCGCGCAACGACACCGGCCTCCACGCCGACACGCACGCCACCGTGGTCTCTCTGTCAAACCCGAACATCGTCTACACCGCCAGCGACGGCGGCATCTGGCGTTCGACCAACAAGGGCGTCACCTGGACTTCGCTCAACAACACGGGCTACACCGCCACGCAGTTTCAGGGCTTGGACGTGCACGCCAGCGACCGCTTCTTCTCGCTCGGCGGCACGCAGGACAACGGTACGCAATTCCTGCTGCCCCAATCCGGCAACGACCCGAACAAGCCGATCAACCAGTGGCGGCGCGCCGACTTCGGCGACGGCGGCTACGCTCTCATCGACAAGAGCACGAACGACACCACCAACGTGACGATGTACCACACGTACTTCAACCAGCAGAACAGCATCATCGGCTTCGGGCGCGTCTCGCGCACGGACTGCGCTTTTGAAGGACAGTGGCCTTTCAAGGGGAACGGCGCGACGCCGGGCTTCGTCAACGCCTGCGGCGACGCGGAAGGGCCGAACGGCATCACCAACGACAACGTGCTTTTCTACGCGCCGATGGATTTGGGGCCGAGCCTCGTCCCCGGCCAGCCGAACACGCTCTACTTCGGCACGGATCGTCTCTACCGCTCGGTCAACCGCGGCGACACGATGACGCTCGCCAGCCAGGCGCCGCTCAACGTTTTCACCGCCTCGCCCACCGTCGGCGCGGCCATCTCAACCATCTGGGTGAGCAAGACCGACGACAACGCGCGCATCGTTGGGACGGCGGTTCAAAGTGTCGCGGTTACGGGGGGAGGAACGGAAACGCGCGGCGGTCAGGTTTTTGCGACCCGCACCGGCCTGAATGTTTTGACCGAGGTGACTCCTCCGATTTCGGTCGCCAACCGCAGAGCCGTCGGCCGCGTCTTCATCGACCCGACCAATTCGGCGGTCGCCTACGTTTGCTACGGCGGTCAGGGCATCCCGGCCGCGCAGCACATCTGGAAGACCACCAACCTCAGCGACGTGCCCGGCGCGACCACCTGGACGGCCATCGCCAACGGCATCCCCGACGTTCCCGTCAACGCCTTCGAGGTTGACCCGGCCGACCCCAACCATCTCTACGCGGGCACGGACATCGGCGTCTACACCTCGCAGGACGGCGGCGCGACCTGGGTGCCCTACGGCACCGGCTTGCCGCGCGTGGCCGTCTTCCAGATGGTCATCCAGAATGCCAACCGCATCCTGCGCATCGCCACCCATAGCCGCGGCCTCTGGGAGATCGCGCTCACGCCGCCCTCGACGCTGACCATCAGCGGCAACGTCACCGGCCTCGCGGCCGGGGAGACCGCAACCGTCACGCTGCAAGGCTCGGCCTCCCAGTCGCAAGTCGTGACCGGGCCGGCGGGCGCGTACAGCTTCAGCGGTTTGAACGCGGGCGGCAATTACACCGTCACGCCGTCGCGGCCGGCGAGGCGCTTCACGCCCGCTTACCGCACCTACATCGACATTCCGTCGAGTCAGGTCGGGCAGGATTTCGCCGCCGCGTCGGATACCGCCGGTGCGGGAGCCAGCCCCGGACAGGTGCTCATCAGCGAGTTCCGCCTGCGCGGGAAGAACGGCGCGGACGACGAGTTCATCGAGTTGTATAACAATACGGACTCGGACATCACGGTCAACACGGCCGACGGCACGCCCGGTTGGGCTGTTGACGGCACGTCCGGCGGCACGCGTGAAAACGTGGCCGTCATCCCGAACGGCACCGTCATCGCCGCGCGCAAGCACTTCCTGCTCGCCACCGGCGGCTACAGCCTCATCGCTTACGCCAACGCCGATTATTACTACAAACCAACCAGCGGCGCAGACGTGGACGACGATACCGGGCTGGCCTTGTACCCGACGACCAACCGCGCCGCTTTCACGGCGGGCAATCGCCTCGACGCGGTCGGCTTCACCGGAGGCCCGATTGAAAACATCGAGGGCGCGGGCTTGGCTCCCATCGGCTCGACCAACGGCGAGATCAGCTTCGTGAGAAAACTTCTCACGGGCGTCCCGCAGGACACCGGCCAGAACAATCAGGACTTCGTGTTCGTGTCCACCTCGACCGCCTCCTTCGGCGCGGCGCAGCCCGTGCTCGGCGCGCCGGGGCCGCAGAATTCCATCAGCCCGCGGCAGGACACGGCGCGCAACATCGTCGTGACCATGTACGACCCGACGGTCGCCACCAACGCGTCGCCCAACCGCGCGCGCGACGGGTCGAACGTGGGCGTCAATCGCAGCTACGGCACGATGACCATCCGCCGTCGTTTCACCAACAACAGCGGCCAGCGGATCACACGTATTCGTTTCCGTGTGATTGACATCACGACCGCGCCCGCGCCGGGAGGCTTTGCCGACCTGCGCTTGCTCGATTCTTCCGACCAACGGGTGCCGACGGCCGCCAGCGCGACCGCCTCGGTGCGCGGCACGCTCATCGAGCAACTCCCGATGCAGCAACCTCTCGGCGGCGGGTTGAACTCGTCGCTCACGCTCATTAACCCGACGCTCTCGACCGTCAATAACGTCAACTTCGAAGGGTTGGCTTCGACGGTCAACGGGGTGTGCCCGACCAATCAGACCTGCGCCATCGACGTGCAGTTCATGATGGGGATCGAGCAGGAAGGCACCTTCCGGTTCATCGTCAGCCTGGAGGGTCGGCCGTAAACACTCGATCAACGCCGAAATCGTTGACCTAACCAGAACGCCGCCGCTCCTGTCTTAAGAGCGGCGGCGTTCTTTTGTGCCGAATGAAGGGATGGATTCACCGTCTCGCCCGCAAATCTCCTTTAAAAAAGAGATGGGCCGGAGGCGAGGTATCGCTCCAGGCGGCCAAACGGCGCGGAGGTGAAGAGGTGTGCCGTCGTTCCGCCGAGCCGCAAGCCGTGCTTGAAGGCGAAACGGATGGCGTCGTGATTGATGCCCGGCACGCGCAGCGAAATCGTTTCCGACTGCGCCGCCGCTTCGCCGCAACCGAGCGTCAACAATGCTTCCGCCCCTTGCGGTTCCATCCACGCGGCGGGGCCGAAGGTCTCGCCCTTGAAATAGTAGTAGCCGACGAGGCGGCCGTCGCGGCGCACCTGTCGCCCTTCGAGTTTAGCTTCCGAGAGCCAGTGGCGGTGATCCGTTTCGCGCCGCGTCTCGCGCACCTCGCGGTCGATGCCGCAGGCAACTTCGAGCGAGAGCGGTTCGACCGCGTAGCCCGCGGGCGCAGCGGGCAGGGCGGAGGGTTGACCGGCGAAAGTGAAGACCTGATAACCGGGGAGCATTCCCGCTTTGAGATAGCTCGCAATCGCCGTCTGATCCATCGACGACCAGACGAAAAACTTTCGCGCGCCCGCCTCCTCGCCCTCGCGCCACACTTCTCTCATTAACCTCCCGCCGACGCCGCCCGCCACCAACTCCGGCCGCGTCCAGAAACCCGACAGAAACCACAACGCATCGCGCACGACCGCGTGGCAGATGGCGAGGAGTTTCCCGTCCCGTTCCGCGACGCGGAAAATGCCCGTCCGGAAGATGTGCCGGTAGACGCTCTCGACGGCCGGGCGCGGCGGCAGCGACATCTCCAAATTGTGGCGGCGGTAAAGATGGTTGACGGCTTCGAGGAAGAGGTCGAGGGTCGCCGGAATCTCTTCCTCGCGCGCCGCGCGATAAATGATGTTCGACATAAATTGAGAACCTCTCCGGTCGCGCGCCCGCGAGTGGCGTGGAATGCGCGCCGAGCTTAAAAGATTTTTCGAGCATTTCCTAATGGGATGCGTTATAAGTAGATTTTCCCCGCGACGTATCCAAATCCCAAATCCGGAAACCGCAACGGCTTGAGTTCCGTATACGTTTGCTCGCAAATCAGGAGACGAGGAACCGAATTATGAGACGTGCAACGATGTGTGTGTGGGCGGTGTCGGTGGCCTTGACGCTCGGCGTGGCGGGGGCGCTGGCGCAGGGCAAAAAGTTGACGATTGAGGACGCCCTCGCGTTGCAGGAAGTAGGCGCGCCGCAGTGGTCGCCGGACGGCAAGTTGATCGCCTTTACGGCCAGCGAATGGAACCGGAAAGATAACCGGCGCGACACGCACATCCACATCGTCGCGGCGACGGGCGGCGCGTCTTACAAGTTGACGAACGGCGAGCGCGGCGAGAGCGCGCCGCAGTGGTCGCCGGACAGCAAACGGATCGCCTTCCTCGCCAACCGCGACTTGCCGCGACCGGATGCCCCGGCCGCGCCGCGCAATCAAATCTGGATCATCCCGGTGGCGGGCGGCGAGGCCGAACGCGTGACGGAGGAGGAGGCGGGCGTCGCGCAGTTTCGCTGGTCGCCCGACGGCAAACTGCTCGCCTACGTCGTGCGCGACACGCCGCAGGACAAGGCCGAGCGCGACAAGCGCAAGAAGGATCGGTTCGACGCCATCGTCGTGGACAGCGGCTTCATCTATTCGCACCTCTGGACTATCAACCTCGCCACGAAAGAGAAGCGGCGCATCACGGAAGGCTCCTTCACCGTCGCCGACCCGCAGTGGTCGCCCGACGGCGGCTCCGTCGTCTACACGATGAGCAAGGGCGGCTCGCAGCAGTCGTCCTTCACGGACATCTCCGACGACCGTAACACAGACCTCTACGTCGCTCCCGCCGCCCCCGGCGGCACGCCGCGCCAACTCACCGCCAACCCCGGCCCCGACTACGCGCCCCGCTTCTCGCCCGACGGAAAATGGATCGCTTATGCAAGCTCCAGCGACCCGCTGGGGTGGGCGCAGAAAACTGATTTGATGATCGTCGGCACGGAGGGCGGCGCGCCCCGGAATCTCACAGGCAGCTACAATGATTCGGTAACCGGGGCTGCCAAATGGTCGCCCGACGGGCGCGCGCTGTATGTCGGCAGTTTTGTCGGGGTGTACGGGCAGTTGCTGAGAGTTCCCGTCGCGGGCGGTGAACCGAAGACGGTTTTTGAGAGTCCCGCCGCTTACACGGGCGTTGATGTCTCATCAAACGGGCAAACGCTCGCTTTCATGTTTGAAGACCCGAAGACGGCGAGGGACATCTGGATCGCTTCGAGCACGGGCAAAGAAGCGAAGCAGTTAACGTTTTTCAACCGGCAAGTCACGAACTTCGCGCTCGGCGATATTGAAGTGATACGTTGGAAGGGAGCGGACGGGCTTGAGATCGAAGGGATGTTGGTCAAACCCGTCGGCTATGAAAAGGGCAAACGCTATCCGACCATCTTGCAGATTCACGGCGGCCCCTATGCGCGTTTTTCTTATGGCTTCGAGCAACGCGCGCAAATCTACGCCGGGAACGGTTACGCCGTCCTGATGCCGAACCCTCGCGGCTCGACCGGCTACGGCCACAAGTTTGCGACCGCGAACGTCGGCGATTGGGGCGGCAAGGATTATCAAGACTTGATGGCGGGCGTGGACGAACTCGTCAAGACGGGCGTGGCCGACCCCGCCCGGCTCGGCGTGATGGGCGGCTCCTACGGCGGCTTTATGACCTTCTGGGTCATCACGCAGACCAATCGTTTCAAAGCCGCCATCGGCCACGCCGGGATCAGCGATTGGTACAGCTTCCACGGCCAGAGCGACATCCCCGGCCTGATGGAATACGGCTTCGGCGGCACGCCCTGGACGGCGCGCGAAGTTTATGAAAAGTGGTCGCCCGTGCGCTACGCGGATCGCGTCAAGACGCCGCTCATGATCACGCACGGCGAACAAGACCGCCGCGTCCCCATCGCGCAGGCCGAACAGTATTATCGCGCCTTGCGGAAAGGCGGCGTCGAAACCGTCTTCGTCCGCTACCCGCGCGAAGGGCATGGCATCAGCGAACCGAATCACCAAATCGATCTCGTGCGCCGCCAGTTGGAGTGGTTCGACAAACATTTGAAATCAACCGCCCCGGCGAGCGGGAATTGACCCTCGCGGTCACGCACACGGTTGCGGCCACGGAATAAGGGGAATCGCAAATCTGAAATTTAAAATGCTTCTTCCACGCGCCCGTTGCCGTCTTCGGGTCTGCGACGGCGAAGCCCAATCTGACCTGACACCGACTTTTCACTACGCCACATGATGCTCAACAAAACTTCAAGCCACGCTCTATTCCGTTCGCCGACTTGCCGCCCCGTCGCGGTCTCCTTATTGCTCGCCCTGTGCGTCGCCGTCTGTTTCATCCCGGCCGGCGCGCAACAGCCGCCGGCATCCACGGCGCAAACGACGCCGTCAACCGCTCAAGATTCCAACCCGCTCAAGCTCTTGCAGTGGCGCAGCATCGGGCCGTTTCGCGGCGGGCGCGTGACGGCGGTGGCGGGCGTTCCCACGCAGCCTTTCGTGTACTACTTCGGCGCGACCGGCGGCGGCGTCTGGAAGACGACGGACGGCGGCGCGAACTGGGAGCCGGTTTCGGACAACTCGGTGTTCGGCACGGGTTCGGTCGGCGCAATCGGCGTCAGCGAGTCCGACCCGAACGTCGTCTACGTCGGCATGGGCGAGTCGCCCGTGCGCGGCAATGTCTCGCACGGCGACGGCGTCTATAAGTCGATGGACGCGGGGAAGACCTGGAAGCGCGTCGGCCTCGAAGACACACGCCAGATCGGGCGCGTGCGCGTGCATCCGCGCAACCCGGACATCGTCTACGTCGCCGCGCTCGGCCATCTCTTCGGCCCCAACGAGCAGCGCGGCGTCTTCCGCTCGAAGGACGGCGGAAAGACCTGGGAGCGGATTCTCTACCGGGGCAACAAGGCGGGCGCAATCGATCTCACGTTCGACCCGACGAACGCCAACATCCTCTACGCGGGTTTCTGGGAAGTGCTTCGCACGCCCTGGAGTTTGGAGAGCGGCGGCGCGGGCGGCGGCCTCTTCAAGTCGACCGACGGCGGCGATACCTGGACGGAGATCACGCGCAACCCCGGTTTGCCGCGCGGCCTCGTCGGCAAGGTCGGCATCACCGTCTCGCCGGTGAACCCCGAACGCGTCTGGGCGATTGTCGAGGCGGAAGACGGCGGCGTGTTTCGTTCCGACAACGGCGGACGCACCTGGACGAAGACCAACGACCAGCGCAACCTCCGCCAGCGCGCCTGGTATTACACGCGCATTTACGCCGACACGCAGAACGCGGAGACCGTCTACGTTCTCAACGTCGCTTTCTACAAGTCGAACGACGGCGGGCGCACCTTCGCCTCCATCCCCGTGCCCCACGGCGACAACCACGATCTCTGGATCGCGCCGAACGACGCGCAGCGCATGATCAATTCCAACGACGGCGGCGCGAACGTCTCCTTCAACGGCGGCCGCACCTGGTCGGAACAGGATCAGGCGACGGCGCAGTTCTACCGCGTCGCCCTCGACAATGATTTCCCCTACAACATCTACGGCGCGCAGCAGGACAACTCGACCGTGCGTATCGCCTCGCGCACGCACGACATCGGCATCAGCGAGCGCGACTGGTGGGACGTGGGCGGCGGCGAGTCAGGCTGGATCGCCCCTTCGCCGAAAGATTCCAACATCGTCTTCGCCGGTTCATACGGCGGACTCCTGACGCGCTACGATCATCGCACGGGACAACTCAGGAACGTTGACGTGTGGCCTGACAACCCGATGGGCGCGGGCGCGGAGGCGATGAAGTATCGCTTCCAGTGGAATTTCCCGATCCTCTTTTCGCCGCACGACCCGAACACGCTCTACACGGCCGGAAACATCCTGTTCAAATCCACGAACGAAGGCCAGAGCTGGACGGCCATCAGCCCCGACCTCACGCGCAACGATAAAACGAAGCAAGGCCCTTCGGGCGGCGCGATCACGAAAGACAACACGAGCGTCGAGTATTACGACACGATCTTCACGGTGAGCGAGTCGCCCGTCAAAGCGGGCGTCATCTGGACGGGTTCCGACGACGGCCTCGTCCACGTCACCCGCGACGGCGGAGGCCGCTGGGACAACGTCACGCCGAAGGGGATGCCCGAATGGATTCAGATCAATTCGATTGACGCCTCGCCGAACGATGCGGGCACGGCCTACGTCGCCGCCACGATGTACAAACTCGACGACTTCCGCCCCTATCTCTACAAGACGAACGACTACGGCAAGACCTGGAAGAAGATCACGAACGGCATCTCTCACACCGCCTTCACGCGCGTCATCCGCGAAGACCCGAACCGGCGCGGGCTGCTCTACGCCGGGACGGAAACCGGCCTCTACGTCTCTTTCAACGACGGCGAGAGTTGGCAGTCGCTCCAACACAATCTGCCGGTTGTGCCCATCACCGATCTGGCCGTCCACAAAGGCGAGCGCGATCTGGTGGCGGCCACCCAGGGGCGTTCCTTCTGGATTCTCGACGACCTCGCCGTGCTCCATCAATGGATGGACACGAACGCCGGCGCGAACGCGGCGAACCCGGAGACGCGCCTCTTCAAACCCGAAGACCCCTACCGTATGCAGGGCGGCGGCTCGACTCTTCCCCCGAACGCCACCATCGGCAGCAACCCGCCGAACGGCGCGGTCGTCTACTACTATCTGAAGTCGAAGCCGACGACCGATGTCGTGCTCGAATTCCTCGACGCCGGAGGCAAGACCATCCGCACGTTCACCGCGAAAGCTCCCGCGCCGCAGCCCACGCCCGCGCCCGGCAGCGCGGCCGTGCAGACGCCGCCTGAGCAACCGCAAGCCGCTTCGGGCGAAGAGTCGTCGTTCTTCGCGGGCGGCGGCGCGGGCGGGGCGCGCGTCACCACCGAGGCGGGTCTCAATCGCTTCGTCTGGGACATGCGCCACGCGGAGGCCGTGCGTTTCCCCGGCATGATCCTGTGGGCGGGCAGCGTCGCGGGGCCGCGCATCGTGCCCGGTCGCTATCAGGTGAAACTCACGGCCGACGGCAAGACCTACGTCGAAACTTTCGACGTGCGCAAAGACCCGCGTATCTCCACCACCGATGCGGACTTCGCCCGCCAACTCGACTTGCAGTTGAAGATTCGCGACAAGCTGACCGAGACGCACAACGCGATCATCTCAATCCGCGAAGCCCGCGCGCAGGTCAACGAACTGCTCAAACGCATGCAGGGGCAGCCGAACTTCAAGCCCGTCTCGGAGGCGGCGAAAGCTCTGAACGCGAAAATGACGGCCGTCGAAGAGGAGTTG
>DASQNL010000074.1:0-3666 GCA_035644995.1 Pyrinomonadaceae bacterium
CCTGCTCGCCGCCGCCCGGTTCCGCGCGGAGACGGCGGCGGCGGCGGCGGACGGGCACAGAAAATCCGGCCGCCGGGCGCGTCTCTACGTCTTTACGGCCAACACCAAATCCTGGTAACTCAAATAATTCTTGCGCCCGCACCACGAACCGTAATCGAGACGCACTATCTTCAACCCCAGCTTTTCGTACAGCGCACGCACCCAACTTTCGTCGAACGCAATCGCATCCTCCGGCACCTCCAGCGAGATCACGCGATAGTTGTCGAACACGTACTTGAGGTCGAGCGTGCCCTCGCCCGCCGCGACGTGTCGCAAAGATTCCTCGTTGAGCAGGAAGTAGGAGATGAGGCACCGCCCGCCGCTCTCCAGCATGCGCGCCACCTCCGTCAGGTAATTCTCCAAATCGTCGGGCAACATGTGGGTGAAGACGGAGCCGAGCGCGGCGAAACTGAACGAGGCGTCGAGAAACGGAAACTTATACTCGGCCGCGCTTTGCCGGCCTTGCGGATTGTAGAGCTTGTTGTAAACGTCTATCTGTTGGAAGTGAAAATTCGGGAAACGGGGCGTGATCCTCTCCCGGCACCAGTCGATCCCCTGTTGCGTGATGTCGAGACCTTCATAAACCGCCCGGCCGTCGAAATACTGCGTGAGGGGCAGGGTCTTTCGCCCCGTGCCGCAGCCGATGTCGAGCATCCGCTCGTCGGGGCGCAGGTCGCAGTTCTCGCGGTAGATTTTGAGAAACTCTTCGCCGTTAGCCTTGAACTCCGCCAATCCCGGCGGGCCGTCGTACATGCGCGCGACCGGAGGCACGAGCGGCGCCAGCTCGCCGAACAACTCTCTTTTCCGGCGGTCTTCTTGAACGGCCTTGATTTTTTGCTTCAACGGAAGGGGAATCAGTTTTTTCATCAAATTCATCATGTATCATCCCACGCCTGAGAATTGGACGAACGCGCTCTGAACTTCGGATAAACGGCGACGGCGGGCGCATCTCCCCGCCCGCCGTCGCCGCTATCATATCTGTTTACTCTCTCGTGTCAAGAAACGAGAATTGAAAGCGCGCCCGCTTCCCGGCTCGCCGCCCCGCGTTCATCGCGCGAAGCGTAAAGTTGCCGCTGCGGCGACGCCCCGGCGCACAAAGTCTGCGGTTTTTCCTCAACATTTACGTCGGACATGCGCCACATGCACCACCTCCAGCGCACAAAGAAAAAGAAAAGGCGTCGAAACGCCCCGTGAATGCTCGAAGTTGTGTATTGAAGCGGGCGACGAGACTCGAACTCGCAACCCTCAGCTTGGGAAGCTGATGCGCTACCATTGCGCCACACCCGCTCAAAGGGACTCGCTCGCGCCGACGGCGCTAAACGCGTTGGGTAAGGTGAAAGATACTCAAACGCGTGCGCGACTGTCAATCACGGGGTCGGCGCGCCGATGCCGGTCGCAACGGCGAACCTCTCTCTACGTCGTCTAGCTTGCGCCTCAAGTTTAATCGCCTTCGACGAACTCCGGCTGCGATTGTTCTCGTGCGAAGGCCGCGGGGTTCGGCTGCGCCGGGTGAGAATGCTCCCGGCAGGCGTCCGTGTTGAGCGCGGGGGCGAGTGCGGAGGGGTCGAGCGCGCCGACGGATTCGGCGGAGTCGGCGATGTAGCTCTGCATCTGTTCGACGAGCGGCGTCGCGCTCCAACGTCCCTCGCGCGCCGGGTCGTCGCTGAGGCGGTAGAGACCGAGTTCGAGGCGGTAGTGTTCGAGCGGCGACTGGCCGTGGCGATAACGCCAGTCGATCATGGTGAACATGGGAAACCAGGTGTAGCCGAGGACGGGCACGCGCTGGCCGCGCAAGTATTTGACCGCGTCCACGCTGGATTTCAACCAGCGGGCGCGCAATTCCTCCGAGCCGAACGCGCTCGTCTCCGTGATGATGATGGGCGCGCGATAGCGTTCGTAGTAATCGTTGATGACGGCGGCGAAGCCCGCGCCGTCCTCTTCGTGCGCGCGGTAGGCGAGACGCCCTTTCGGGTCAACGTAGAGATGTTGGGTTGACCACTGCGGGTAAAAATTCATGCCGAGCACGTCGAGCGAAATTTTGCGGCGCGCGATCTCGTCGAGCATGTCGATGCTCGCGCCGCTGCGAATGAGCCACGGGAACAGCGGATGGTCGTGCGTGATGCTGCCCACCAGCAGATCGTAGGCGAGGTAGCCGCGCCGCTGTTCCTCCACGGCGAGCGATTCCAAGTCCTGCCGGATGGCGCGGCTCAAGCCCGTCGCCTCGACGTGCACCATGATCGAGAGCGGGTCGATCTCCTTGATCGCCTCGACCGTGGCCTGGATGCCGCGCACGAGTTGCAGCATGACGCGGATGTAGCCCCCGTCGCCGCGCAGGTAGGGCGGCCACAGCCCGCGCTTGCCGCACATCAACGCGTTGACAATCGGCTCGTTCAAGGGCGTGTACCACTTCACCAAATCCTTGTAGCGGCGCGCGAAGGCCGAGGCGTAGTTCGCGACGGCGCGCACGTAGTCTTTGCTGATGAACTCCTTCTTCAGCCACATCGGGCAGCCGTAGTGCATCAGGTCGACGATGGGCGTGATGCCGAGTTCCCCGATCATGTAGGGCAACACTTCGTCAGCCCAACTCCAGTCGAACACGCCCGGCTCCGGCTCGACGCGATACCACGGCACGCCCCAACGCAAGGCGCGCACGCCGAGGTCGCGTCCGAGCGCGAGGTCTTCGCGCCAGTGCTCGTAGTGTCCCAACAACTGATATTCGTCGAGCGCGCGATGCCCCGCCTTCGACTGCGGCACGAACGTGTCTTCCACGCCGCTCGCCCAGATGAAGTCTTCCGGCCTCGCTCCCAGTATCAATTCATTCATATGATTTAGAGTGATGGGCGACAGGTGACGGGTGACAAGTTAATTCAGCGTGCCTTTCAAACTTGTCGCCTGTCACCCGTCACCCGTCACTATTTCAAAGCCGTGACCCGCACCATGTCGAAGGCGACGGGCGCGCGGTCTGCGTAGAGGCCGATGCCGGTGGCCTCCGTGGTGATGTCGAGGCCGCCGAGCGACGTGGCTTCCCACCAGACGGTGAGACGCCCGCCTTGTTTGCGGCAGCGAAACTGTTGCATCTCGAACGGATCGAAGGAGGCCGGGAGCGGCCAGCTTGCCCGGATGGAATCATTTTCGAGCGGGTCATGTGCAAATGAGTCGGTCGGGCGGTGGCGCGCGTGGAGCGTCCACCGCTCGCCCGCTCCATCGGGTTCGATGGTGAAGAGGGGATCAAAATCTTTCGCGCCGGTGGCCGGGCGGAAACCGTAGCAGCCGGTGGCGCGGGAACGCTCGCGCTCAAGCCGCACGTTGACGACCAGTTCGTAAGATTCGAGCGACGGCCCTCTGCCGATCACGCGGTGGCGGCCTTCCCGACCGTCGCAACGCAACAGGTTATCTTTCAACTGCCATTCTTCGCCGGCGGGTTGCCAGCCGCGCTCGGCCAGCGACCGCTCCGGCCGCATGAATAGTTCTTCCCACCCGATAGTTAGCTCGAAGCCTTTGAAGGACGCCGCCGCTCTCTCCGTGACGAGCGCAACCGCGTCCGGCGCGGCGTTCAGCGTACCTTGCCAGCGGACGAGTCTTTCGTCAAGAAAAATAGTCGCAAAACTGCCGTCAACCTCCGCGCGC
>DASQNL010000075.1:0-13343 GCA_035644995.1 Pyrinomonadaceae bacterium
GCGCCGCCGCGCTCGCCGCGCTCGCCGGACTCTGGTGGGGCGCGGCCAGCCACACCCTCGCCGACGTTGCCTGGTCGGTTCTACGCAAAGGCTCGGAGATATTTTAAGAGCAAGCGACGGGTGACGGGTGACAAGTTGGAACAAAATCCTTGTTCTTAAACTTGTCACCCGTCACCCGTCACCTGTCACTGTTTTTTAGTGCCCGCTGCGCGTTTGGGCGAGGCGTTGGGCTTGGCGGCGGACGGCTTCGGAGACGTTGCGATTCTGGGCGATGTTTTGCAGGTCTTTGGTTTGGAGCCGCAGCAGGACGTTGATGGCGGTGGCGATGGGCGTGCGCGGGTTGCGCGCGAGATTGTGGATCACGGGATAGTTGCGCGCCCATGCGCGATTCTGGGCGATGAGGCGCAGCACTTCGTCGGAGACGGTGCGCATGGCGGAGATGCTCTCCACCTCCTTGTCGGTGATGCGTGGGTTGTTGATGACGCCGGTGGCGACTACCTTGTTGGAGTCGCGGATGAGGATGCCGCGCGCCTCGCGGTCGCCCTTCATGGCGAGCTTGACGCGATCCTTGACGTTCATCAGCATCACGCGACGGATGAGCGAGATGCGTTCGGGCGCGACTTCGCCGCCCTCGGCGTGCGTTTCGGCGATGATGCGTTCGAGGTTGGCGGCGCGCTGTTCCTCGCTCTCCGTGAAAAACTCCTCCATCCTTTCGAGCGGCAGCCACGATTCGTCGATGTCGGCATCGGAGACCTCGATGTGCTGCGCGAGCAGCCACGCGTCGTCGAAGGTTAAGCCCGAAGCCGTGCCGATGGATTCGGCCGACTCGACAAACTCGGCGGCGGCCGTCATCCCTCTGGCGCGCATCTCGTCTGCGATCTGCTGTGCGCCGCGTTCCTTCTCGAAAAACTCGCGTTTCGTTTCCTGCGCGCGCCGCTCGGCCTCATTCGTGCGGGCGGGATTCGAGAGCAACGCCTCGATGATGCGGGGGGAGCGGATGAGACGTTGCTGGTTAATGGAGATGAGTTCGAGAAGCGAGCCGTTTGAGGTGGCGGAGGCCAATTCGGCGATGGCCTCGTCGGGCGTGGCGGCATTGAGCGTGACCGCCTCATACACTTCCTGCTGCGCGCCGGTGCGACCCGCCAGGTAAGAGAGCACGACGGGCGAAGTTCCGCTGGAGGAAGCGACGGCCACGAGCGTCTCGGCGGATTGCGCATCGAGCGTTTCGGCCGCGGCGGCGACGATCTCCGGGTTCTCGTCCGCGCGCAGCGTCACCAACACTTCCAACAGTTCATCTTCGGCCAGCGGCAACAGCCCGCGCGCCGCCATTAAACGCGCCGTCTGCGGAGCCGTGCCCGCCGCGATGGCGCGCACGACCGGATTGGTAGAAGTGGTGTTTGCGCTCACAGTTCGATTGAATGAAGACGAAGCCCGATGCGACGGGCGAAACTGCCGGATGCCGATAGCTTGAGCCGGCGCACAGCCGACCCCTAATAAACGTTGAAGTGATATTCGATTGACATCCACTGCGAGACGGGGCGTCCGTTTTTAGTCGCGGGCGTAAATTTGATTTGACGCATCGCTTCTATCGCCTTTTCCGTCAATCCGTCGGGCAGCATGGTGAGCGCGATGATGTGTTTCACCGTCCCGTCGGAGGAGAGCAGCCCGCGCAGGATGACCGTCCCGTTGATCCCGTTACGGCGCGCCCGCTCCGTGTATTCCGGCGGCGACTTGTAGAACACTTCAGCCCTGGAGAGTCCTTCGTCATTACTTTGAAAGGATTCTTTCCCGGCATCCGACTGCTCGTTGTGCCGCACGTAAACGCTCAAGCCTTCATACTGCTGACGCCAGAAAGCCTCTGCCTTGGGCTTGAGTTGGAGATAGACCTCCACGCTGGCTATCGCCTCCTTGTAATACCCGGCCATCTCGCGCCTTCGCGCCTCCCGCTCCTCCTTGCTCAACTCGTCCCACGGCTTATGTTTCATTCCGAACGCCGTGGGCGCGAGTTGTAGCAGGCGTAAAAAGATGGCGTTCTCGATGGCCTTGCGCGCTTCCTTTTCCTTATCGAGTTGCCGGTAAGCCAGCGCGAGAAAGTGCCACGAGGTCGCATCGTCGCGGCGATTATTCGTGGCCTGTTTGAGCAGCTTGACAGCCTCGGCGAAGTCGCCGCGCTCGTAGAACTCGATCCCGCGCGCTCCCTCCGGCGTGCGCACAATCCTCGCCGACCGCGCCGGTTGTGCTTCCTGTGCGAGAAGGCTCGCGTGTGCGCCCGCGCCGGGCAGGCACACACATGCGATGAAGGAAAGGACGAAAGACATTGCGAGGCTGCTTCCGGTAAAACGCATTTCAGGATTCCAAAAAGATGAGAGAGAGTGTCCCTCGATGCCGCGGCGTTTTCACGCGCCGCAGCATTTCTTGGACTTCTTGCCCGAACCGCAGGCGCAAGGGTCGTTCCGCCCCACCTTGGGCTGGTCGCGCGTGACGGTTCTGATCTTGCCCTCGTCCGTCCCGGCGGCGGCGGCCGTTTGGTTCGGCCCCGTGAAGGTCATCGAGGTGGGCGTGCGTTGTCGTTTTTGCTGCAACTGTTCGGGCGCTTGCTCGGCGACGACCTGCAAGTTGAAAAGCGAGCGGATCGTGTTCGTGTCGATGCGGTCGAGCATCGCTTGGAAGAGATCGAAACTCTGCTTCTTGTATTCGACGAGCGGGTCTTTCTGCCCGTAGCCGACGAGGCCGATGCCCTGCTTCAAGTGGTCGAGCGAGAGCAAGTGATCTTTCCACTGGGCGTCGATGATGTTGAGCATGATGATGCGCTCGTAGGTGCGCATCGCCTCGCTGCCGATCTGCTCCTCCTTGGCGGCGTAGTGCGTTTTGAGTTTCTCCCAGATGTTCGCCTGAATCTCTTCGGACGTAGCCTGCGCGAAATCAATGCCCTCGGCTTCGGCGTCGAAGTCGAAGACGGTGAGCAGTTGGATGCGGTAGTTCTCCACGTCCCAATCTTCGGGCGCGACCAAGGAGTCGATGTACTGCTTCGACAGGTCGGCGAGCAGGTCGTGCGCGACGCCCGATTCGCCGAGCAGGTACTCGCGCTGGTCGGGTTCCTCCATCAACTGGCGGCGCAGGCCGTAGATCGTCTCGCGCTGCTTGTTCATCACGTCGTCGTATTGCAGAAGGTGCTTGCGCGACTCGAAGTTGCGCGCCTCGACCGACTTTTGCGCCGCCTCGATCCGCTTCGACACCATCCCCGATTCAATCGCCACGCCCTTCTCCATCCCCAGGCGTTGCATCAGGGCTTTAACTTTGTCGCCCGCGAAGATGCGCATCAGATCGTCTTCGAGCGAGAGGAAGAAACGGCTCGAACCGGGGTCGCCCTGACGACCGGCGCGACCACGCAACTGGTTGTCGATGCGACGCGCCTCGTGCCGCTCCGTGCCGATGATGTGGAGGCCGCCGAGGCTCACCACTTCCCTGTGCTCGGCCTCGACGATGGGCTTGGCCTGCGCCAGAGCCGCTTCAAACTGCTCCTCGGTCGCCTCGTCCGGGTCGATCTCCTCGCGTTTCAGAAACTCGCGCGCCATGAATTCGGCGTTGCCGCCGAGCAGGATGTCCGTGCCGCGTCCGGCCATGTTCGTCGCGATGGTGACCATGCCCTTGCGCCCGGCCTGCGCCACGATCTCGGCCTCGCGGTCGTGATGCTTGGCGTTCAAGACATTGTGCGGCACGTCGATCTTCTGGAGCTTCCGCGAGAGCACTTCGGAGTTTTCGACCGAGACCGTGCCGACGAGCGTGGGCTGCCCCTTCTCGTAATTTTCCTTGATCTCTTCGGCCACGGCGTCCCATTTTTCAGGCAGCGTGCGATAGATCAAGTCGGAATAGTCCGTGCGCACCATCGGGCGGTGCGTCGGGACGACGGCGACTTCGAGTTTATAAGTGCCGTCGAACTCGGCGGCCTCCGTTTCGGCCGTGCCGGTCATGCCGGAGAGTTTTTCGTAGAGGCGGAAATAGTTTTGCAGCGTGATGGTGGCGAGCGTCTGGTTCTCGCGCTCGATCTTGACGCGCTCTTTCGCCTCCACCGCCTGATGCAGGCCGTCCGACCAGCGGCGGCCGGGCATCGTGCGCCCCGTGAACTCATCGACGATGATCACTTCGCCCTCTTTGACGAGGTAGTGATGATCGAGACGGTAGAGCGTGTGCGCTTTCAAAGCCTGTTCGACGCAGTGGAGCATCTCCATGTTCGAAGGGTCGTAGAGGTTGCCGACGCCGAGCAGGCGTTCGGCCTTGTCCACGCCGTCTTCCGTCAGAACGGCCGAGTGCTGTTTCTCGTCAACGAGGTAGTCGCCCGTGTGTTTCTTTTTGCCCGAACCGTCGTCCACCTCCACGCCCTTTTTCAGGTGCGGGATGATGGCGTCGGCCTTGTAATACTTGTCGGTCGCTTCGTCCGACGCGCCGGAGATGATGAGCGGCGTGCGCGCCTCGTCGATGAGGATCGAGTCGACTTCGTCCACGATGCCGTAGTAGTGGCCGCGCTGGACGCAGGTGGCGAGGTCGAACTTCATGTTGTCGCGCAGGTAGTCGAAGCCGAACTCGTTGTTCGTGCCGTAGGTGATGTCGGAGCCGTAAGCGTCTTTGCGCTCCCAGTCGTCGAGGTCGTTCGTGATCGCGCCGACGGTGAGGCCGAGAAACTTGTAGATGCGCCCCATCCAGTCGGAATCGCGCGTGGCGAGGTAGTCGTTAACGGTGACGACGTGGACGCCGCGCCCCGTCAAGGCGTTCAGATAGGCGGGCAGCGTGGCGACGAGCGTCTTGCCTTCGCCGGTGCGCATCTCGGCGATCTTGCCCTGATGCAGCACCATGCCGCCGATGAGTTGCACGTCGAAGTGGCGCATGCCGGTCGAGCGCACGCTCGCCTCGCGCACGAGCGCGAAGGCTTCGGGCAGAATCTCGTTGAGGGCGTCCTGCTCGTGCTGCTTGCGCGTCTCCGGGTTCTTCGCGTCGGCCACCGCTGCGGCGACGAACTGCTTGAGTTCTTCCGTGCGGCGGCGCATGTCGTCGTCCGAGAGTTTCTTCACTTCGGCTTCGAGCGCGTTGATGCGCACGACGGTGGGTTGCAGGCTCTTGATGTAACGCTGGTTGCTGCTGCCGAAAACTTTGGTCAGGAATTTATCAATCATGGTCTTAAAAGCCTTTTTAGCTATTAGCTGTTAGCTATTAGCTGTTAGCTCGAACAAAAAGCTAACAGCTAATAGCTAACAGCTAATAGCTCTCTTGAGAAACACGCGGCGCGATTCACAGAGGCCGCAGTAGGACGCGATTGCGCACGCGGCGCAACATGCGATTGTAAGTGAGCGGGTGGAATGGAGCAAGCGAGCCGCTTTTGCCTCTGAAAGAGGCGGGCGGCGCGCCCGGCGTCCGGCGTGTTTCAGGGAAGGGAGAGGTGCTTGCGGAGCAGATTGCCGACCATCTCGCGCGTCATCTCAAGCTGCATCGTGAGCTGCTTGCCGTTCGCGCTGAAGGCCATGTTGTTCAAGATTTCGACGCCCTCGCGCCCGCCACGCCGGCCGAGACGCCAGAAGTCGGCGAGCGCGTTATGGCTTTGCGCGAGCGCATCGGCGCGCTCCTCCGAGTCGAGAGACGCGTGCAGCGTCGCCGCCGCGCCGCCGTTCAGTTTGAGCCTGATCGACAGGCGCCGGGCTTCCTGCAAGGACGACAGCGCGCCGCTCTCGCTCAAGGCCGTGATGAACTCTTCCACCACGGGCTTCCAGCGCGCGTGAGTCTCGTTATGCGCTTTGGCGAACCGGATTGCCTTGAGCGAGCCGTCGGCGTTGCGGTCGGCCTCGATGGTGAAATCGAACGCATCCCCGACGCTGAGTTCGCCCGCCTCGATCAATGCCCGCGTCTTCTCCAATACGTCGCGGAGCGGGCGCGTGTTGATGGAGCGAAATTCTTTAACTTCGGGAGCGGCGTTCTGCCGGTAAACATCCTGCGCCCCGCCTGTCTGTGACACAGCGGGAGGCGCGAGCGCGGCGCAGAGCACGAGCGAGCCGACGACGGCGCGCACGAGCAACGCCTGCCGCCGTTTGGCGGTCGCCGTGGGTCGCTGGTGTTTCTGGCGTTGAACTTTAACGCTCATAGGTTCGGGATTTTAACACAGCGGGAGCGCGCCCGCCGCCGCGC
Organism: Pyrinomonadaceae bacterium; assembly: GCA_035644995.1. Taxonomy (GTDB): domain Bacteria; phylum Acidobacteriota; class Blastocatellia; order Pyrinomonadales; family Pyrinomonadaceae; genus JAIVJZ01. Next base: position 6,172 of record DASQNL010000075.1, read on the forward strand.
CCCGGCGGCGGCTCTAACTCGCCGGGGGCGTCGCCGTCGGCGCGGCGGCCTCGTCCTTCTTAATCAGCTTGGAGAGCAGGTCGCCCGCCGCCTTGCTCGGCATCTCGAAGCTCACGACGATGTATTTGGCCTCCGAGTCGATGCGCACGCTCTTGTAGATGGCCTCTTCGTCTTTGCCCGCTTTGGCCTTCATGCCCTGCCGGAGCAGGATGGTGTAGAGTTCCGACGAGAGGGAGGCGCTTTCCGCGCTCGCCATCTCGGTCGAGAGGTTCACGGAGATGTCTTTATCGTTCACCTTGAGCTTCATCTTGAGGTGGCGCGCGCCTTCCAGACCGGCGAGCAATTTGCTCGCGCTGATGGCGGCGACGAACTTTTTCGCCAACTCCCGAACTTTCGGGTTGCTCGCGGAGCCGTCCCCCGTCACCCTGAGGCCGGTCAAAGTCCCGTCCTTCTCGCGGTTGGCCTCAAACTCCATCTCCAAAGTGGTGGAGAGATTGATCTCGCCCGCATCCTTCATCTGCTTGCCCTGCTTCAAGAGATCGGTGAACGGCCTCAGATTGAAGTCCGACGGAAACTTCCTGCGCTCGGCCTCCGCTTGGAGACGCGCGGCCTCTTCGGCCGTCTGCGGCGAGGCGGCGGGCGAAGGCGAGGCTCCGGGCGTGCCGCCGTCGCCGCCGGCCTTGTCACCCTCCGTCTTAGCCGCCGTCTCGTCGCCCGCCGCCGCCGCGCTGTCGGGCGAAGGCGAGGCTTCGGGCGTCGGCGTGGGCGTCGGTTTTACTTTGACGGGCTTCGGCGTCGGCACGGGTCGCGGCCTGAACTCTTCGACGAGTTGCGGCGCGTCGGGCGAGGGCAGCGCGGTCTGAGAAAAGTAGCCGGGCGGGTAATAAAGTTTGTTGTCGGCGAAATTGAGCATCACGTCGGCGCGGTCGATGACGGCGGTCTGCGTGTAGTCTTCATCCACGAAACGGAGGCCGGAGAGCGTGCTCGCCAGACTGAACGCATCGCGCACGGCCGGCACGTAGACGACGGAGGCCAGAAACAGCGCGTGGGCGACGAGCGACGCGCCGAGGGTGCGCAGCATCCACGGCGTGCGCGTGTCCTGATTCAGTTTCTCGTGGGTGTGAAAAATCTCAGCCATAGTTTTAAACAGCCGTGCGGCGCTGGGTTGTTTCGCGGCCACGCACACGGAAACCTGCGATTCATTAGACGCCTGAGCCGCCCCGAACGTTGCGAACTTTTCGGCACGCAAAAACTTAACATCAATTTCGGGGGCATAAAAACTTAACACCACCCGCAAGCATTTCACAAAGGGCGTGCGGTACAATCCCCGGTCATGCCACGAACGAGAGACGGGGGAGGGCGCGGCGGCGGGCGTCGGCGCGATAACGCGGGCGGGAAACGCGGCGGCGGGGGACGCCCGCAACGCGATGGCGGCGGCGGCGGCAGTAGACCGCGCGGCCGGGATGATGCCTCGCGCCGTCTGACCGGCGCGGCGGGCGCGGCGCAGATTGAGGAGACGGAGCGCGTGGCGCGTTCGTCGGCGCGTTCGCGTCCCGTCCGGCGTCTGCTCGAAGGCATCGGCGCGCCCGCGCGCACGGAGTTCAAGCCCGACCCGTTTCAACTCGAAGCCTTCGCCGCGCTCGAACACGAAGACGTGCTCGTCACCGCGCCGACCGGCAGCGGCAAAACCTGGATCGCGCGCGAGGAGATCAGGCGGTTGCTCGCGGAGGGCAAACGCGCCTGGTACACGAGTCCGCTGAAGGCTCTCACCAACTCGAAGTATCAGGAGTTCGCCGAAGCGTTCGGCGCGGATAAGGTCGGCATCTTGACGGGCGACCGCAAGGAGCGCGCCGACGCCCCGCTCATCGTCGGCACGACCGAAGTTTATCGCAACCAACTCTTCGACGCGCTGCGCGAGGGACAGGAACTTCGCACCGACCTCGTCATCATGGACGAGGCGCACTACCTTGCCGACGAGGATCGCGGGCACGTCTGGGAAGAGGCCATCATCCTGACGCCGCCGCGCGTGCGGCTCCTGTTGCTCTCGGCGACGGTGGGAAAAGCGGAGGAGTTCGCGGCCTGGGTGGCGGAGGTGCGCGGCGTGCGTTGCGGCGTCGTCACGCGTCCGGGCGCGCGCCCCGTGCCGCTGCGCGCGGCCTTCCTCTACCCCGACGGGCAACTCGCCCCGCTCTTTGACGAGGCGGGACACTTCAACCACGAGATCGCTAATTTCCTCGAACGCGCGAGCGCGCCGCGCTCGTCTTCGTCGTATCGCGGAGGGGCGCGTCGTGAACCGCCGCGCGGCGCGCGCATGCACATGCCGGAGATGCCGCCCGCCTCGCTGCTGTCCGCGCTCGCCTCCTACGACCTGTTGCCGTCAATCGTCTTTTTGCCGACGCGTCGCCGCTGCGACGAGGCGGCCGCCGAAGCCGCGCTCGGCCGACGCGACGCAGACACGGCGCGGCGCGAGGCGCGGCGCGTCGTCATGCGCGACTTTCTGGCCGAGCACGCCGAGATACGCAAGCATCGCCACTGGGAAGCGGTGCTCGGCGGCGGCGTCGCTTCCCACCACGCGGGGCACCTGCCCGCTTGGAAACTCCTGATCGAAAAACTGATGAGCGCGGGGCTGCTCGATGCGATCTTCGCGACGGCGACCGTGGCGGCGGGCGTTGATTTCCCGGCGCGCACGGTCGTGCTCTCGAACATAGACGTGCGGCGCGGGCAAGGCTGGCGCACGCTGACCGCCTCGGAGTTTCAACAGATGACGGGGCGCGCGGGGCGGCGCGGCCGCGACCGCGTCGGCTTCATCGTCGCCGCCCCCGGCACGCACCAAGACCCGCAAAAGATGGCCGCGCTGCTCGGCGCATCGCCCGACCCGCTCGAAAGTCAGTTTCGCGCGACCTACACGACGCTCCTTAACTTGCTCGACGCCTACGGCAACTTCGCGCAGGTGCGCGAGATCGCCGCGCGCAGTTTCGCGCACCGCGAGACGGTCGAACGCGTCGCGCGCCTGGAGGCGGAACGCGCGGAGGCCGAGCGACGCATCGAGCGGAAACTGAAGGATGCGGGCTACGGCCAATTTTCGACCGACGTGGCGCGCGGGTTGGAGCGTCTGGCGAGCGCGCGCGACAAGCTGCTCGGCGGCGCGCCGCAAACGCGCACGGAAGTTTTTATGAACTGGCTGTTGGAAGCCGTAACGCCGGGTCGGGTCGTCGGCATCGGGCGCAGCAGTCGTCGTCTGGTCTTCGTGACGGAGCGGCGCGAAGGGAGTTTCGTCGGCGTGCGCGAAGACGGGCGGCGCGCGTCGCTCGATCTGGCGCGCGTCGGGCGCGTCTACGCGGAGGTTTACCCGCTGACGGAGAACGCGCGCGATGCGGCCTTCGCCGATGTCCACGCGGGGCGCGCGACGCTCATCGAGGAGCCGCGCCTGCGCGACGCGCGCGCCGGAACGAACGAGGCCGTCGAGGTGATCAACGTTTTAATGGACGGGCTGACGACTTCGCTCGTCGCGTCTGCGACGGCGGCGGCGGGCGCGGCGGTTGACGAAGGCGAAGCGCGGCGGCGCGGCGAAGAAGCTCTGTGGGCGGCCTTGCCCGATGCGGAGGCAGCCGAGCGCGCGGAGCGGCGCATCGAAGTGTTGCGCGCGGAAGTGTGGCAGCCGTTCGAGCGGCGGGCGCGCGTGCTCGAACATTTCGGCTATCTCGATTTCGCCGGCGAGCGCGTGACGGAGCGCGGGCGTTGGCTCGCGGACTTGAGGCTCGACCGCCCGCTCCTGGTCGGCGAGGCGATTGAGCGCAACCTCTTCTCGTCGCTCGACGCGGCGCGCGCCGCCGGTCTCATGGCCGCGCTCGCCGCCGACGCCGAACGCGACTACGGCGAGTTGCAACTCGACGACGCGCTCGTCTCCACGCTCTCCGAGTTTGAGCGCATCGCCTACGAGGTGGCGAGCGCGGAATGGAAGCAGGGGTTAGACCCCGCGCCGGAGATGAATTTCTCGGCCGCCGCCGCCGTGATGCGCTGGGCGAAGGGGATGAAGTGGGAGGAACTCGTGCGGCAGACGCGCGCCGAAGAGGGCGATTTGTTTCGTCTGCTTTCGCGCACGGGCGAATCGCTCATGCAGATCGGTAATTTGCGCGAGTCGCACGAGGCGGCGGCGCGCGTCGCCTATGAAGCGGCCGAGAGCATCTTGCGTGAGCCGGTGCGCTCCGAAGAGATGTTGTGAACGGCAATTTGGCAAGGTAGAGGTTTTACGGGTCAGGAGTTTTATGAGCCAGGGGTTTTATCGCGCTTTGGTAATTTACGCGCTGGCGTTCCTGTTGCTGGTCAGCGCGGCGTGTGGGTTGAGACGAACGCGGGCGGATGGCCGGGACGAGGGGGCGGGCATGACGGCGGAACCGAAAATAGCGGCGACGGCGACAACGGCGACGGCGGCAACGCCGGTCTTCTACGTCGCGTTCGGGGATTCGACGGGCGTCGGCGTCGGCGCGCGCCGTGGCGGCTACGTGGCGCGCGTCTTCGAGCGCATCGAGCGCGTGCGCGCGGGTTCGAGCCTGCGAAACTTTTGCGTGAGCGGCGCGCAGACCGCCGACGTGCTGCGCGGCCAACTGACGCGCCTCGACTCGACCCGCCCGACCCTCATCACGCTCGGCATCGGCATCAACGACGTGAGCCACGGCGTCTCGCCCGACCAGTTCGCGCGCAACTACGAAGAGATCGTCACGCGTCTGAAAAGCAAAACGGACGCGCCCATCGTCGCCACCAACATCCCGGACATCTCCCACGCTCCGCGCGTTCCCGCCTTCCTCCACGAACAGGTGCGGCAGCGCATCCAACTCTTCAACACGCACCTCGCCGAGATCGCCCGGCGGCACGACCTGCTGCTCGTTGACGCCTACGACATGAGCCGCACGGTGATCCCCAATCACCCGGAATTTTTCTCCGGCGACGGTTTTCATCCCTCCGACGAGGGCTACGAATACTGGGCGAAGATGATGTGGCCGACCGTGAAGGAAGCCATCGGGGAAGAGAAATAGCCCGCGAGGAGAGGTTTGACGGCCGGGCGCGCGCTATGTTCGGCTCGCGCGCGGAAACTTGACCCGCGCGATGAACGTAAAGACGGCGGAGACTTGAACCTTGCGCCCGCCACGCCGCCCGGAACAGGAGAGAAAAAAAGATGAGACGATTAGTGTCGTGTTTTGCCTTGACGCTTCTGGTTTTCGCCCAGACGCAGGCCGCGCCCCCGCCGCCGCAAGGCTTCAAGTTCAAAGTCGAAGGGGAGATTCTCGGTCTCGTCCGGCAACTGGCCGAAGCGCAGAAGAACTACGACGCGGCCAAACTGGACGAGATTCTCGCGCCCGATTACGTCGAAATTTCGCCCGCGGGCGAGGTTGATCCGCGCGCGAAGGTGCTCGGCTTCTACGCGCCCGAAAAGAAGAGGGCGCGGCAGGGCGAGATGGTTTCCTACGAGTTGGACGAGATTACGAGTCGTATTTACGGCGACACGGCGATAGTCGTCGCGCGTCTCCCGTTCACGATCAAAACTCCCGACGGGCAAATTGTGAGCCGCGCCCTCCGCTGCACGTTCGTCTGCCGCAAGACGCGCGGTAAGTGGCGCATCGCGTCGGCGCAGTACACCGGCATCAGGCCGCCGTCGGCGGCGAAGTCCTGAGTATTACCCCGTTCGTTATGCTAGTATTTGGCGTGGAACGAACCGGGCGGCGCGGGCGTATGAGAACGTTGAAGGAGTGAATTTTATTTATGGCTGAAGCAAACGAAACCCGCTACCACACCGGCGACACGCTCTGCGACGCGTGGCGTTTCCTGTGCGACGCATCTTACGCCGTTCTGCCGCGCGACGTGGCTCATAAGCTCGGCGAGTTTGAGAAGAATTTCTGGAGCGGCGTCGGCTGGCTGGCCGATAAAAAGATCAACTGGATCGACGAAGCTCTCAGCGGCGGCGATCGCCTGCGCGAAGAATGGCAGCGGCGTTCCGCGCGCGAACCGCAACCGCAGACGCCGCCCCCCGAAGGCATGGGGTAAAACAGGTTCGAGTTCGCGCGCGGCGCGGCGGTGAACGGTTGCGCCCGGCGCGCGCGTCTCAAGTCGGAAATCACACACAGCGAGTATTCGGAAGGGAATAGCGCATGCAGGTTTTGCTGGCCGAGGAGTACGGGTTCTGTTTCGGCGTCGAGCGCGCCGTGGAGATGGTGGAGGACGCCCTCTCGCAAGGCGCGCGCGTCCGCACTCTGGGGCCGCTCATTCACAACACGCAGGAGATTCAACGCCTCGAAGCGCACGGGGTCGCCACGATTGACGCGCCGACGGACGTGGAAGGCGAGGTGACGGCCGTTATCCGCGCCCACGGCGTGACGCCGCAGGTGCAGCGCGAACTCGAAGCGCGCGCCGCGCACGTGGTTGACGCGACGTGCCCGTTCGTGACCAAAGTGCAGAAACTCGCCGAGCGCGCCGCCGCCGAGGGGCGCGACGTGGTGGTCGTCGGCAACCCGGATCACCCGGAGATGATCGGCGTCGTCGGCTATGCGCCGAATAATTCGCACGTCGTGCGCGATGCGGCCGAGGTGGCGCATCTGCCCGCGCTCCACGCGCCGCTCGTCGTCTCGCAGACCACGATCAAACTGAGCACCTTCCTCGAAGCCGCCGAAGCCATCCGCGCCAAGTCCGACAGCGAGCCGCAGATCATCAACACCATCTGTTCGGCCACGCGCGACCGGCAAGACGCCGCCCGCGCCCTCGCCGGGCACGTCGAAGCCTTCTACGTCATCGGCGGCAAGCATTCGTCGAACAGTCTGAAACTGCTCTCGGTCTGCAAGGAACAGTGCGAGCGGAGCTTCCTGATCGAGACGCCGGAGGAGATCGACGCGGAGGACTTGCGCGGCGTCGAGCGCGTGGGCGTCACCGCCGGGGCTTCGACGCCGAACTGGCTGATCGAACAAGTGGTGGCGCGGCTTCGCGCGATGGGCGAGGCGCGGCCGGAGACGACCGGCGCGCTCGCCGGTTCGAGTGTTTGAGGATTAACCTCGGCAAGGCCGGATGAAAGTGAAAAGCCGCTCGAAGTCGAGCGGCTTTTTTGATAGTTCAAAGATGTTTCAGCGTCGGCTCTATAGTTCGTCTTCGCTGGCGTCGGCGCGCTCCAACGCGCTGACGACCCAGCG
>DASQNL010000076.1:0-5244 GCA_035644995.1 Pyrinomonadaceae bacterium
GCGGATGCGCTTATGCACCGCCCGGCGAACTTCTGCTCTATCTTTCTGTGCCATTGCTCACTCCGTGAGAGCTATTAGCCGTTAGCTTTTAGCTCATAGCTTTTCTTTTGCTGACAGCTAATAGCTAATAGCTAATAGCTAACAGCTTATTTTCCTGTCTTGCCGGGGCGCAGTTTCAGCACCACGTCGGCGTAACGCACGCCCTTGCCCTTGTAGGGGTCAGGCTTGCGCAGGGAGTGCATCTCGGCGGCGACCTGTCCGAGTTTCTGCTTATCAATGCCGGAGAGCGTCAGCGTCAACTGGTACTGTTGAATCGAAGTCTTCGCCGGAACGCGCTCGCCGCGCACTTCGATGCCTTCGGGCAGCGGAAACTCGATGGGGTGCGAATAGCCGAGCGAGAAGACGATCTTCTTCGCCTGCACGTCGGCCTTGTAGCCGACGCCGACCACGTCCATCTGCTTCGAGAAGCCTTCGGTCACGCCGACGATGGCGTTGTTCGCCAGCGCGCGCGCCAGCCCGTGCTGCGCCGCCAGATCGTCCGAGGCGCGCACGGCCTGCAATTGGTTGCCCTCCAACTCGAAGGTGATACCTTGCGGGACGGGCGTGGTCAGAGTTCCCTTCGGCCCTTTAACCGTCAACTCGCGCTCGCCGACCGTAACGGTCACACCCGCGGGCACGGTGATAACTTTCTTTCCAATACGAGACATAGCTTTAACCTTCGGTTAAAGAGAGGTTAGAGATTAGAGGTCAGAGGTTAGTGAAAACGGTTTTTACTAACCTCTGACCTCTGACCTCTGACCTCTCAGTAAATTTGCGCCAAGACTTCGCCGCCGACGTTTTCGCGCCGCGCGCGCTTGCCGCTCATCAGGCCGCGCGAGGTGGAAACGATGTTGACGCCGTAGCCGCCGAGCACCTTCGGAATTTCGCCCGACCCCATGTAGACGCGGCGGCCGGGGCGCGACACGCGCGAGAGGTGCGAGATGGACGAAGTGCCGCGCGCGTCGTAGCGCAGGAAGATGCGGATCGAACGCTTGACGCCCTCGCCCTTCACGACGAAGTTGTTGATGTAGCCTTCTTCTTTGAGAATGCGGGCGATCTCCAGTTTCAATTTCGACACCGGGATGTCCACGCGCGAGTGCTTCGCTGCGATGGCATTGCGCATCCGCGCCAGCATATCGGCAATAGGATCAGTCATTACTCTACAAAGCTCCAGTTTACGCCGTCAGGTTTCAGCACGCGCGCCGCGCTCGCTGGCGAGCCGCGGGCTGACTGCTGCCGGTCAATATCTAATAATTACCAACTCGATTTAACGACGCCGGGAATCTGACCTTGCAGCGCGAGTTCGCGGAAGCAGATGCGGCACAGTTGGAACTTGCGCAAATAGCCGCGCGGCCGCCCGCAACGCTTGCAGCGCGTGTATGCGCGCGAGGAAAATTTCGGTGTCCGGTTCGCCTTTGCGATTAACGATTTCTTTGCCATATGTCCTCAGTGACAAGTGACAGGTGACAAGTGACGAGTTAAAGACAAGCGTTCGTTTTGGCTTGTCACCTGTCACCTGTCACTTGTCACCGCTTTATTGTCTGAACGGCATGCCGAGCGCCTTGAGGAGCGCGCGCGCCTGCTCGTCGTTTTTCGCCGTGGTGACGATGGAGATGTTCATCCCGCGCGTCTTGTCCACTTTGTTGAAATCAATTTCGGGGAAGATCAACTGGTCGCGAATGCCGAGCGTGTAGTTGCCGCGCCCGTCGAACGCTTTGGGCGAGACGCCGCGAAAGTCGCGCACGCGCGGCAGCGCGACCGAGACGAAGCGGTCGAGAAACTCGTACATGCGGTCGCCGCGCAGAGTGACCATCGAGCCGATGGGCATGCCCTCGCGCAGTTTGAACGACGCGATAGACTTCTTGGCCTTCGTCGTCACCGGCTTCTGCCCCGCGATGGAGGAGAGTTCGTCGGCCGCCGTGTCGATGATCTTGGAGTTGCCGATGGCCTCTCCGAGTCCCATGTTGATGACGATCTTTTCGAGTCGCGGCGTCGCCATCGGGTTCTTGATGTTGAACTCCTTGGCGAGCGCGGGCGCGATCTCTTTCTGGTAACGCTCTTTCAATCTTGCAGCCATTGTCTTTCACCTCTCAGCGTCTGGGTCTCGCCCGCGTGACCGGCGTTTCCAGACTCCTTCGCGAGCGATCTAGCCTCGCTTCGCTTCCGCAACTACTTCTCGACGACGCGCCCGCTCTTGGTGGCGATGCGCTGCCGCGCGCCCTCGCTCGACTTGCCCGCGCGCACGCGCGTCGGCTTGCCCGATTCCGGGTCAATCAACTGGACGTTCGAGATGTCGATCCAGGATTCTTTGTCGATGATGCCGCCGCCGCGGTTGTTCTGCGGGTTGGCTTTCTGATGCTTCTTGACGATCCCCGCGCCTTCGACCTTAACCTTGCCGTTCGCCGGGGAGACTTCGAGCACGCGGCCACGCACGGGCGTGCGTTCCCCGGTGCGGCTGAAGGTTGCCCAGCCCCGGCCCGCGATCACCTGCACGATGTCGCCCTTCTTGATTTTGGTGCGCTTCCTGGTTCCTGCCATGGTCTTAAATCACCTCCGGCGCGAGCGAAACGATCTTCATGAAATTGAGGTCGCGCAATTCACGCGCGACGGGGCCGAAGACGCGCGTGCCGATGGGCGTGTTGTCGTCTTTGATGAGCACCGCCGCGTTCTGGTCGAAACGGATGTAGGTGCCGTCCTTGCGGCGCACCTCTTTGCGCGTGCGCACGATGACGGCGTTATGCACCGTGCCCTTCTTGACCGCGCCGTCGGGCGAAGCCTCTTTGACGGTCACTTTGATCTTATCGCCGAGGACGGCATGACGCCCCGTCGAACCGCCGATGCTCATAATCATCTCGACTCGCCGCGCGCCGGAATTGTCCGCCACGTCCAGCGATGTCTGCATTTGAATAGCCATTATCTCGCTCCTGAAATTGATTCATTTATTCATTGTTTCATTGAATCAATGATCAAATGATTTAATGAATCAATTACTTCTCTGCCTTCTGCACGATCTCGACGACGCGCCAGCGCTTTCTGGCCGAGAGCGGTCTGGTTTCGACGATGCGCACCTTATCGCCGATGGTCGCGCCCGTCTCATCGTGCGCCATGAACTTCGACGTGCGGCGCACATAACGACGATATTTCGGGTGCTTGATCAGGCGGTCGACGCGCACCACGATGGTTTTCTCCATCTTATCCGAGGCGACGATGCCGACCTTTTCCGCCCGCCGCCCGCGCTTGCCCGCTTCCGTGCCGGAAGCGTTTCCGGCCTGCGAGTCGACGTTCGGCGCAACCTCGTGCGCGAGGGTCTCGCCCGCGTCGGTGGCGTCGGCCGCGCGCACGTCGTCGGTCGCGCTCGCCCGTTCTTCTTTCGGCGCATCCTCGCCGGTCGTCTGATCCTGATTTTCTTCTGCCATCACAAATCCTCGTCAATCGTAAATCGCGAATCGTAGATAGTGGAAAACAATTTTATCTATTTACGATTCGCCATTCACTACTTACTTTCAAGCGGCCTGGTCGTTCTGCCGCTCGGTGAGCAACGTTTGCAAACGCGCCAGCGTCCGCTTCTCCTGCCGCAGACGCTTCACCGCGTCCGTCTCGCCGAGCGCGAGTTTGAAGTTCAAACGGAATAGGGACTCTTTGATGCGCGCGGCCTCTTCACGCAAATCCTCTTCCGACATGCCGCGCAATTTTTCCAACTCGTCGCGTTTCTTCATGTCTAAACTGCGCCCCCTTCCTGTTCGGCGCGCGTCACGAACTTCGTCTTGATCGGAAGTTTCTGCGCCGCCAGCCGCATCGCCTCGCGCGCCGTCGGCTCGTCCACGCCCTCGATCTCGTAGAGTATGCGACCCGGTTTCACCACGGCCACCCAGTATTCCGGTGCGCCCTTGCCCTTGCCCATGCGCGTTTCCGCGGGCTTCTTCGTGACGGGCTTATCGGGGAACATGCGAATCCAGATTTTGCCGCCGCGCTTGATGTGGCGCGTCATGGCGATACGAGCCGCCTCGATCTGCCTGTCGGTAATCCACGCCGGTTCCAAACATTTCAACCCGTACTCGCCGAAGCTGATCTCCGCGCCGCGCGTGGCCGTGCCCGTCATGCGCCCGCGCATCTGCTTCCGGTGCTTAACTTTTTTCGGCATCAACATGATGTTTCGCTCCGCTCAACTGTCAGTAGTCAGTTGTCCGTCGTCAGTTGTTTTCGTGTCACCCGGCTTGAGGTCTTCGCCCTCAGCGCGTTAGCCGCCCGCTCACAAACAACGGACAACCGACTACTGACAACGGACATTCCCTTATGCCCTGTCGCCGCGCGGGCGACCACGGTCGCCCCTGTTGTCGCCGCGATTATCGCCGCGATTATCGCCGCCCTCGCGTTCGCGCCGGGTGCGCGGGCGACGCTCTCGCTCGCCACGCTCGCCGCGCGGTTCGTTGATCGGGTCGGTCGCGGTGCCGCGCGCCATCGCCGCTTTCGGGTCGAGAATCTCGCCCCGGTAAATCCAGACCTTGACGCCGATGGTGCCGAACGTCGTGTGCGCCGTGGCGACTCCGTAGTCAATATCGGCGCGCAACGTGTGGAGCGGCAAGCGACCCTGCAAGTACCACTCGCTGCGGGCGATTTCCGCGCCGTTCAGACGGCCGCCGACCTTGACCTTGATGCCCTGCCCGCCGAAGCGAAGCGTCTCTTCCACGGTCTTGCGCATGGCGCGACGGAAGGCGATACGCTTCTCAAGCTGCACGGCGATCTTCTCGGCCTGCAACTGCGCGTTCAGTTCCGGCTTGTGAATCTCCTGAATCGAGACGAGCACTTCGCGACCCGTGCGCGAGGCGATGTCGGCCTTGAGCTTGTCGATCTCCGCCCCCTTGCGCCCGATGATGATGCCGGGGCGCGAGGTGTAGATGATGATCTTCAAGCGATTGGCCGCGCGCTCCACGTCAACGTGTGAGACGCCCGCGCCGTTGAAGCGCGCCTTGAGCGTGGCCTTCAACTTGAGGTCTTCCAAGAGGTACTCGCCGTACTGTTTCTTGGCGAACCAGTGCGAGTGCCAGTCTTTGTTATAGCCGAGGCGGAAGCCGTATGGATGAACTTTCTGACCCACTTTATTCTCCGTTCAAACTTAACTATTCTTCGGTTGCCGTTTCACTCGCGGGCGTGGCGGCGGCGGGCGTCTCGCCTGCGGCCGTTTCGGGCTGCTTCGTCTCCGCGCGT
>DASQNL010000077.1:0-9040 GCA_035644995.1 Pyrinomonadaceae bacterium
CGCGGTCGCGCTCGTGCGGCGACTCTGCGTGTTCGTGTTCCGCCCGCGAGACGAAGTAACGCGCGCTTGGGAACGTCGGGACGATGCCGCCCGTCGCCGCATCCCGCGTCGTGTTGCCGCCCGCGTGGTCGAAGTGCAGATGCGTGTTGACGACAATGGTGATCTCTTCCGCGCCGTAACCCGTGACGGCCTTGACCGAGTCCGCCAGCGACCTTTGGCGCGTGATGCCGTACATCGCTTCGTGCCTGGGAGACCATTTATCGCCGATGCCGGTTTCGACGATGATCCGCTCGCGCCCCGCTTCGACGAACAGGCAATTCATGTTCATGCGAATGCGGTTGTGCTCGTCGGGCGGGCAGTTCTGCGACCACAACATGCGCGGCACGACCCCGAACATCGCCCCGCCGTCCAGCCGAAACTCCGCGTCCGGCACGATCTCCACGCGATAATCGCCGAAAAGCATAAAGGGAGAGTCAGTCGTCCGTTGTCCGTGGTCAGTTGTTCAAGCCTATCTTTAGCGACTCGTGTGATGACCACATACAACGGACGACCGACCACGGACTACCGACAAGTTTTCACTTCTTCTGGTTCGCCGCGGGCTTCTTCGGGTCGCCCTTGGCGGGAGCGGGCGGCGGCGGCTCGCCGGGCAAGCCTTGCTCCATTCCTTCCGGCGCGCCGGCGGGCGGCTGTCCCATCTGCTGCGGCGGCATGGGCGGCACTTCCACTTTGAAGTCGTCGGGCACGGTGACGCCGGTGCGCTGCGCGATCTCGTTGAGAAGTTTTTCGCGCTTCTCTTTTTCCACGGCGGCGCGCGCCTTTTCGCGCGGCGACTGCGGCGGCGCAAAAGGATTAGCCTGTCCTCCGCCCTCGCCTTCCGCGCTGATCAGGATGTGGCGCGCGTGTATCTCTTCGGCGTCCTGCCCGTCTTCGCCCTTGGCGGTGCGGCGTTCCTGCGTCTGGATGATGTGGAAGCCGAAGGGCGTCTCCACGACATCGCTGATCTGTCCGGCTTGCAGGGCGAAGGCCGCGTCTTCGAAGGGCTTCACCATCGCGCCGCGTTTGAACCAGCCGAGGTCGCCGCCCTTGTCCTTGTTGCTGGGGTCGGTGGAAAACTCTTTGGCGAGCGCGCCGAAGTCTTCACCGGCGCGCGCCCGCTTGAGCACGTCTTCGGCTTTGGCGCGCGTCTGTTTGGAATCCAGTTCCGGGTGCTGCGCGATGTAGGCTTCAATCTCTTGATCGGTGGCCTTCGTGCGCTCCATGATCTTCGGCGCGTGCTTCTGCGCGAGCACCTGTGCCTGCTGGAATTGAATCAACAACTGCGTGGCGCGGTCTTTATCCGTCCCGGCGGCAATGGCCTTGCGCGAGAGCACCTGCGTGGGCGCCCAGAGTTCGTTCTTGACGCGCTCCTTCTGCTCGTCGGTCAGCCCTTGCGCCGCGGGCAGCAGCCCCAAGTCCTGCACGTCTTTGACGAACTCGCTGAATTTCGCGTCCTGACCCGCCTCTTTCAGGAAACTTTCAATCTCCGCTTTCGGGGCGATCTGCTCCTGCGAGGTTGCGCCGCCCTCCTGTTGCTTCTTCGCATAGAGCTGCGCGAGCACGAAGGTGCGCACGAGTTCGAGCTGACGCTTCATCTCCGGCGTGTCGGCGATGCCCGCCGCCCGCGCGTCCTGCGCGATGGCGAGCAACTGCCGAAACTGCTTGGCGATGTCTTTGCGCTCCTCCTCGTTGTTGGCGAGCATGGCGAGTTGTTGCGGCGGCATCATCGTCTTGACGATCTGCGTCATGTCGTCAGCCGAGAGGTTGACCGAGCGTTCCTTGCGCGCCTTCACCTGCCAGAACAGCAAGCCGCCCGCCGCCACGATGGCGATGCCCGCCACGATCAGAGCCTTCGCAAGCGAACTCAACCCACTGCGCGCGGGAGCGGCGGCTTTAGCTTTGGGAGACGCGGCGACCGCAGGCGTCGTGTGCGCCGTCGCGGCGTCAGCGGCGTTCGACTCGCCCGTCGCCGTGGTCGTCGCGCTCGCGTCTGCGTGTGAAGATTCCTCGCCCGGCCATTGCGCGCCGGACGGTGTTTCGTTCGCAGTATTAATATTCAACTCCGCGCCGCAGCCGGGGCAGGCGCGCTGATCTTCCGACGTTTGCGTTCCGCATTTCTCACAAGTGGTCATAACTTATCCTCTTCTAATAGCCGGTTCGACTGTCTTTCGTGTGATTGTGTTTCATCCGTCCGCGCGTGCCGCCTCGTGTGAGCAGACGTTCGTTGGCGCGGCTACGGCTGCCTGCGTCTCGAACTGCCCGCCCGTGTGCGGCTGCCGGTTCTTTTAACTTCCGTGGAAGCCGCCGGGGGCGGCGGCGTCGTTGCATTGGTTGTCGCGGGGGGCTTGCCGCCCGCGCTTTGCGCGTTCGCCGCCTTCAGCGTCGCGGGCGAGGGGTTGGCGTCGAAATCCTCGGCCACGACGATGCCTCGATGCCGGCTCGCGATCTCGGCGAGCGCTTTGCCGCGCTTCTCCTCTTCGACCGCGCCGCGCGCCTGCTCGCGCGGCGACTGCGGACGCGCGCCCGGCGTGCCCGTCGCGATCAGGATGTGGCGCGCGTGAACCTGTTCCACGGGTTGGCCGTTCGGGCTGTCCTGCATGCGCCGCTCTTCGAGTTTGATGATGTGATAGCCGAACTGCGTCTCGACGACGCCGCTCAATTCACCCGGCTTGAGCGCGAAGGCCGCATCCTCAAAAGGCTTGACCATCATTCCGCGCCCGAACCAGCCGAGGTCGCCGCCGTTGTCCTTGTTGCTTGGGTCGGCGGAGTTTTCTTTGGCGAGCGCGGCAAAGTCGCCGCCGGCGCGCAGTTTAGCCAGCACCGCTTCGGCCTTCGCTTTCGTCTGCTTCGGATCGAGTTCGGGATGCGCGGCGAGGTAGGCGTCGATCTCCGCCTCCGTTGCCTTCGTGCGTGCGCTCAACACTTGTTTGAAATACTCCCCGGCCAACAGCCGCGCGTGCTGGTATTTCAACATCACTTCGGTCGCGTGTTCCTTATCCACCCCGGCGGCGATGCCTTTGCGCGCGCTCAACATGATGTTTCCCCACTGCTGACGCAAATTCTCGCGCCCTTCGTCCGTCAGGGCGTTGCCCTGCTCAGACTGCGGGCGGGACTTCAAATAGTCTTGCAGGAACTCCTGAAAGTTCTGCTCCTGCCCCGGCTCTTTGACGAAGGCCGCGATCTCTTCTTTCGAGACGACCTGATCGGGCGAGGCCGCGCCCGCCGCCTGTCGCATCTTCGAATACCTGCGCGCGACGACGAAGGAGCGCGAGAGTCCCAACTGGATTTTCGTTTCGGGACGTTCGGCCAGCCCCGCGGCTCTCGCTTCTTCCGCGACGGCGAACATCTCGCGCAACTCGCGCGCGAACTCCTTGCGCGAGTCGGCATCCGCCGCCCACTGCGCACGCGCCTGCGGCGGCACACCGAGTTCTTCGATGAGCAGAGACATGTCGAGGGCGGAGAGGCTGACGCCCGGTCGAGTTGCCGTGGCCTGCGGCGGCGTCGGCGACGGCGGCGCGCTGCGCTGTGGCCGCGCGGCGGTATTACCACGGCGAGCGGGTTGTGTTTGTTGCGCGAACAGGCTCGCCGGAACTATCGAGAAGAGTGTGAGCGCGAGGACGGCTCTGGTTGTGAACTTCAAAATCCTATACTTCCCTTTTTTCAGAATCATGTCCGCCCGACGTGTGTTCGACGAGTTCGAGCAGAACGCCGCCCGACGTGGCCGGATGCACGAAGGCCACGAGGCAGCCGCCCGCGCCCACGCGCGGCGACTCGTCGATCAAGCGCGCGCCCTGTTCCTTCAAACGCGCGAGCGCGGCGCGAATATCGTCCACGCGCACGGCGATGTGGTGGATTCCCGCCCCGCGCTTCTCCAAAAACTTGGCGACCGGCGACGACTCGCTCGTCGGCTCCAACAACTCGATGCGCGGCTCGCCCACAGGCAACATCGCCACCCGCACGCCCTGCTCCGCGACCTCTTCCGTCTCCGCCACGCCGAGTCCGAGCGCATCGCGCCAGAACTTCAGCGCGTCGTCGATCTTATAAGTGGCGATTCCGATGTGTTCGATCTTCATGGGTTTTGTCCGTGGTCAGTAGTCGGTGGTCAGTTGTTTCTTAACTTAATCAACCAATCCACATCGGCAAACATTTGCTCGGAAATCACAAACAACTGACAACGGGCTACTGACCACTGACAGCTTTCAAAATCTCTTCCACGGCCGAATACGGGTCGCGCCGCTTGTCGGCCACTTCGGCGGCGAGGGCGTCGAGATGCTGTCCCGCGCCGTCGCGGTTCATGGCACGCGTCACGAGTTCCTCGCGGAGCAGTTCGAGGATGCGCCAGCGCGCAATGGAGGCGCGGCGCGTGTGGCTCGCTTCGGCCTGTTGCTGGTATTCGCGATAACGAGCGATGGCGTCGGCCAGATCGTCAATGCCCTTATTCTCAATCGCCACGGTCTTGACGATGGGCGGCTGCCAGAGGTCTGGGCGCATCGTGAGCGAGAGCATCGCTTCGAGTTCCTTCTCCGTGCGGTGGACGCCTTCGCGGTCGGCCTTGTTGATGACGAACACGTCGCTGATCTCCATGATGCCGGCTTTGAGAGCCTGCACGTCGTCGCCCATGCCCGGCACGAGCACGACGACCGACACGTCGGCCGTCTTCACGATCTCGACCTCGTCTTGGCCGACGCCGACCGTCTCCACGATGATCTTCTGGAAGCCCGCCGCATCGAGTATCGCCACGGCGTCGATGGTCGCGCGGGAGAGTCCGCCGAGATTGCCGCGCGTCGCCATGGAGCGGATGAAGACGTTGGGGTCGAGTCCGAGCGTCTGCATCCTGATCCGGTCGCCGAGAATCGCGCCGCCCGAAAACGGGCTTGAAGGATCGATGCACACGATGCCGACGCGCTCGCCCCGCTCTCGATACAAACCCGCCAGGCGGTCGACCAGCGACGATTTCCCCGCGCCCGGCGCGCCCGTCACCCCGACGACGAGGCCGCGCCCCGTGTGCGGAAAGACCGCCTTCATCAAAGCGGCGGCGTTGCCCACGTTGTCTTCCACCTTCGAGATGGCGCGCGCCACCGCCCTCGTGTCGCCCGCGAGGATGCGCTCAAGTTCGGTGGTGGTGGGCGTTAACTGTGCCATGAAGTGACAGGTGACAGGTGACAGGTGACGAGTTAAAGACAAGTTCCTGACTTCAACCTGTCACCCGTCACCTGTCACCCGTCACTGATTTAACAATTGCCGCGCGATGACCATGCGTTGAATTTCCGACGTGCCTTCGCCGATGGTGCAGAGTTTCGAGTCGCGCCAGTATTTTTCGGGCGGGTAGTCTTTCGTGTAGCCGTAGCCGCCGTGAATCTGGATGGCCTCTTCGCAAACCTTGACGCTGATCTCGGAGGCGTAGAGTTTCGCCATCGCGGATTCCTTCGTCACCTTCTTGCCGTTATCTTTCAAATAGCAGGCGCGGTACATCAGGAGGCGCGCGGCGTCGATCTGCGTCGCCATGTCGGCCAGTTTGAACTGGATGGCCTGAAACTCCGAGATCGGCTTGCCGAACTGCTGGCGTTCTTTTGAATACTTCAACGCCGACTCGTATGCGCCCTGCGCGATGCCGACCGCGAGCGCGGCGATGGAGATGCGCCCGCCGTCCAGAATTTGCATCGCCTGAATGAAGCCCAGACCTTCGGGGCCGAGGCGGTTGTCGTCGGAGATGAAACAGTCTTCAAAAATCACGCTCGCCGTTTCCGACGCGCGCAGCCCCAGCTTGTCTTCCTTCTTGCCGGGCATAAAGCCTTTCGTGCCCTTCTCGAAGATGAAGGCGGTGATGCCCTTCGAGCGCATCGCGCGGTCGGTCGAGGCGACGGCCACGCACACGTCGCCGTGAACGGCGTGCGTGATGAAGTTTTTCGAGCCGTTGACGATCCAGCCGCCGTCGCGCTTGACGGCCGTCGTGCGCGTGCCCGAAGCGTCGGAACCCGCGCTCGGTTCCGTCAGTCCCCACGCGCCGAGTTGCTTTCCTTGCGCGAGCGGCACGAGGTACTTCTGCTTCTGCTCCTCCGTGCCGAACATGTAGATGTGATTCGAGCAGAGCGAATTGTGCGCGGCGACCGAGATGCCGACCGAGCCGTCAACGCGCGAAAGCTCCTCGATGATCGTGGCATACTCGACGTAGCCCATCCCCGCGCCGCCGTACTTTTCGGGGAAGATGACGCCCATCAAACCGAGTTCGGCCAGTTTCGGCACCAACTCGACCGGGAAGTGCTGCCGCTCGTCCCATTCCCTGACGTGCGGCGCGATCTCGCCCTCGGCGAATTCGCGCACGCTCATCTTCACCTGTCGTTGTTCGTCGTTTAGTTCAAAATCCATGCTTGTCTAAAAAGCCCCCGGTGAGTACGCGCAAAAAAAGACGGACAGTGACAGACCATACCAGCAACTATCCGCCTCACGCGCCGTTCGTCTGACCGAACATTGTACCTTAACTTCGCCGCCGACCCGTACCCGCGCCGCGACTTTTAGCAGCCCCTTTCGCGCCCGTTTTGGAGGCCGCCCTGGCCGCGCCTTCGACCGATGTTTTGCTCTTGGTCGGCGCGGCTCTTTTCTTCTCCGCGCGCGGTTTCAGACGCGCCACCTCCTCCGGGCTGAGCAGACGATATGCGCCGACCGGCAGGCGTTCATCCTGCAAGTCGCCGATGCGCGTGCGCCGCAGTTTCAGCACCGAATGGCCGATGGCATCGAACATGCGCCTGATCTGCTGGTTGCGTCCCTCGTGCAGGATCACTTGAAACCACGCATTCGTGCCCGTCTCGCCCGCGTGCGTAATCTGCGCGGGCGCCGTGTGGACGCCGTCGTCGAGGCGGATGCCGCGCCTGAGCCGTTCGATGGCCTCTTCCGGCGGCACGCCCTTGACCTTCACCTCGTAAACCTTCGCCACGCCGTTGCGCGCCGCCGTCACGTAGTTGGTCAGGTCGCCGTCGTTCGTCAAGATCAACAGCCCTTCGGTGTTGAAATCGAGACGGCCGACCGGGTGGAGACGGCCGAGCGAGGCGGGCACGAGTTCGCTCACGAGCGGGCGTTCTTCAGGGTCGGACAAACTCGCCAGATAACCGCGCGGCTTGTTGAGCAGCACGTAAACCTTCTCGCGCGTTTCGAGCAGCGGATTGATCAACTTACCGCGCACCTTGATGTGGTCGCGCGTCGGGTCGGCCTTCGTGCCCGGCTCGGTCACGAGTTTGCCGTTGACCGTCACTTCGCCCGCCGCGATCATCTCCTCCGCGTGCCGCCGCGAAGCCAGCCCCGCCGCCGCGATCAATTTTTGCAGACGTTCTTCCATCGTGAAATCCTCAACGTTCATTCAGCCGGTAATCTTTCACAACTCTAACGCACGCCGGGCGATCTCACGAATATTGCGGCATTTGTTTAAAGCCTCCTCCGTATCATTTTTATCGGCGGAATCACCGGGATAACGGTAGGCGACGGCGAAAACAGTCAAGGCCTGGAGGTCTGTGCGCAAGGCATCCCAAGTAGGTTCAACCGGCAGAAGCAGATCGAGCAAAGTAGTTAGATCATGTGTCTTGCCAAAGAAAATATCCGCTTCCTGCAACCGCGCCTTTAAATATTTTTCCGCACATCGTTGGGCATGGAAACTTACCGCGTCGTACGTGGGATTAACAGTAACGCTTAGTTCACGCGTGGCGGTGCCAAAATCTCCCTCAGCTTTCAGCACCCATTCATGTGTGATTGACTTCATAAAGCCTGCGCCCTCGCTCGACAACCTCGCACATAAACCAATCGTGATTATTCACTCGCTCTTGAACTTGCTCCGGCGTGCGAACTAACAGATCAACTGGAATCTTGGGATTAATCCGATTGATTATTTCCAGAGCCTTGTGAACCGACTTGCCCTCGAACGGCATGACTACCAGAAGGTCTACGTCGGAATCGTTAGTGGGCGTGCCATAGGCATATGAACCGAATAAGATAATACACACCGGCCTGAACTCGCGCGCGATGCTCTCACTTACTTCCAAAATTCCTTCCATCTTAACCATACAGCTAAAATCTCAGGGCAAGGCGATAACCTTTGTCAGGTAACGTGCATTACGCTCCGCCGGTCGCCAAATCTTCGAAGTCTTCGACGTTCGGCAGTTCCGACAGATCGCGGAGGCCGAATTGGAGTAGAAACTCTTTGGACGTGCCGTACATCATCGGGCGGCCGACCGTCTCCTTGCGGCCTTTGGAGATGATGAGACGTTTATCGAGCAGCGTCTTGATGGCCGAAGAGGATTGCACGCCGCGTATCTCCAGAATTTCCGGGACGGTGATGGGCTGTTTGTAGGCGATAACGGCGAGCGTCTCCAGCGCGGCGAGCGAGAGCTTCGCCGACGGGCGCGACTTGAGGTAGGCGCGGACGTGCTCGTGATTTTCGGGGCGCGTGGCAAACTGCCACCCGCCCGCCACCTCGCGCAGCATCAGGCCGCCGTTGCGCTCGTTGAACTCCTTCGCCAAATCTTCGACCGCCACCTGCACCCAGCCGCGATCTTCCTTAAGCACCTCGGCGAGCGTCTTCGACGGCAGCGGGTCTTCCGAAACGAAGATCAGCGATTCGATGATCGAGATCAATTCCGCCATGCTGCGCGAGCCGCCGGGGGCGATGTCGTCCGCGCCCCCGGACGCGCCGCCGCCGTCGTTCTTCTCCGCCATCTCACGGCGCATCACGGCCAGCTTTTCCGCCGCGTCTTCGGCGTCGGCGTCGTAGATAATTACCTCGTCCTCTTCGTCGTCCGTCTCCGCATCGTCGTCCAACTCGTCGGAGTCGTCCGTTGATTCGAGGCTCTGCTCGTCGTCTCCGTCTTCGTTCTCGGAGACGGCCGGGTCGGTTTCGGCAACGCTTGGCGCACCCGCGTCGTCGGATTCCGGGTCGATGTACTCTTCTTCTTCTCTACTCATTGCATACCATCTTTATTAGCTGTTGACGCGGGCGACGATGTCGCCGAAAGTTTTCTCC
>DASQNL010000078.1:0-7049 GCA_035644995.1 Pyrinomonadaceae bacterium
TGAGTTGGCGCGCCACGGCCTGTTCCGCCAGTTGTTGCAAGTCGAGATCAATGGTGGTGTAGACGCGCAGGGAACGCTCGTCCGCGTCGCCCGTTTGGAGTTGCGCCTCGATGGCGCGGTTGACGTGATCGACAAAGTAGGGCGCGGTGGCGCGGGCGGCCGGGTCGACGGGCGCGACGCTCATCGCCGCGCTCGCCGCGGCGCGCGCCTCTTCGGCCGTGATCGAGTTATCGCGGAGCATGGCGGCGAGCACGGCATCGCGGCGCGCGCGCGAGGCTTCGGCGTGGCGGTCGGGCGCGTAGCGGGCGGGGCTTTGAATCATCCCCGCGATGGTCGCGGCCTCGGCGAGCGAGAGATCGCGCAACTCTTTGCCGAAGTAGACGCGCGCCGCCTGCTTGACGCCGCGCACGGCGAACGCGCCGCGCTGACCGAGATAAATTTCGTTGCAGTAGAGCGCGAAGATGTCCTCTTTCGACAGGCGGCGTTCGAGCGCGGCGGAGAGCAGGGCTTCATTGAACTTGCGCGTGAGCGTGCGCTCCGGCGTGAGGTAGGTGTTCTTGACGAGTTGCTGCGTGATGGTCGAACCGCCTTGCCGTTCCGGCGCGCTCGCCCCGCTGCCCGTCCAACTCAGGAGCGCGCGGCCGATGCCCGTCACGTCGAGGCCGTGGTGCTCGAAAAAACGCCGGTCTTCGATGGCGCGGATGGCATTAGCGAGCGCGGGCGGGATGTCTGCGTAAGCGAGCGTGGCGCGCGTGCCGGTCTTCGTCGCGGCATCGTTCGTGAGGGCTTCCGGCTCCAGCGCGAACGCGTCGAGCGTGAGGCCGTCGCCCGTGATCTCCCGGATGCGTCCCTTTCGATCAAAATCCACGCGCACGACTTCGGGCGTGAAGCCTTCCGCCGCCCCCGCCTCGCTCATGTGTCCCGCGCGCGACGCGCGACGCGGGCTGATCTCAAGCGCGCCCTCCGCGTTGAGGCGAAACGCGCCGCTCCACACGTCGCTCGCGGACTGTTCGACGTAACCGGCGCGGCGCAGGGTTTCGATGAGACGCTCGCGCGAAAAATTTTGTCCCGCGCGCAGCACGCGCGGCGCGGCGTAGAGTCCGGCGCGGCTCGTCAGGTAGCCGGAGGCGAGGCGTCGGTCAACCGTCTCGGCCGCGCCCAGATAGCAGTAGACGAGCGTCGCGGTGAGAGCGGCGCACGCGACGAGCGCGGACACACCGATGAAGCGCAAAGCTCGCCGCCAGTCGCGCGTTTTCTTCTCACGCACCCAGCCCGCGCCCCGCCGCGCCTTCAAGAGCCGCGGCAGTTTCCGCGTTTCGCGCCGCTCCGATGTGATTTCAATTGCCATGATTTGGAAAGACCGTCGGTGGTCAGTAGTCCGTTGTCCGTTGTCCGTTGTTCAGATCAATCTTTAGTGGCGTGTGTGGTAATCACAAACAACTGACAACTGACTACCGACAACTGACAAGTTTTTTAGACACACGTACCCACGTGCTTCGGGACTCTCTAGCCCGGAGCGGCGCGTTCGCAACTTTGTGATGTGATAGGTAAACGACTAATCGGCGGCGAATTCTTTGAACGGGTTCGTCGCCGGGGCGGAGCGCGGATGCTTCAGGGCGCGACCGATGCGCTCAGAACCGGCGCGGTGGCGGCGGCGTTGCTCTGCTCAACCCGGCCGCCCTCCGCGCTCGCATCGGGACTTGCCCATTGGGAGAGAGCCGCCGTGGAGACGGCGAGCGTGATCAGTAACATGATGATGGCGGCCAGTTTCGCGAGATTGTTTCCCAATTCTTTCATGCCGACGACACCTCCCTGAGAGTCTTCTGCCGCCACTGTTGAGCAATGTTTGTGCCAGCAGGTAAAACACCACCGGCCGCGCACCGGCGCGACCCCGTATGCCCTGCTTTGCGAAGAGTTTAGAAATTTGAGGTGGAGACTTCAGGCGTGCGGGGCGGGTTTGGCGGGGGCAGGATGCGTCGTTTTTCGGTACATCATCGGGAGAGACGCGGCGAACGTGGTTGTCTTGAAACGATTCATTTAGCGCGGCGCAATGAGATGTTTCTCGTCTTCTCCGGCGTGCGTGGGGCGCGTCTCAGGCTTGGCGCGACGCCCGGCCGCGCTCGGCCGGTGGAGCAAGCGTTGTATCCACGTCGGGTGTTCCTCGACGGGCGGCGCGAGCAGCGACTTGATCCCGGCAATCGCTTCGCGCGCGGCCTCTTCGCCCGCCGCGATCAGTTCGTCGGCACGCGCCATCTCGTCCCAGCGGATGTGGCCGACCTTCGGGCGGATGACGATGTCCGCGCTGCGCCCCTCGTGCGCCGAGACCGTGCGCTGTACCACCATCATTGACTGGAAGAGGACGCCGATGGCCGACTGCGGCGGCCCTAAAAACTTCGCGCCCTCGAAATTCACGTCCACGGCGACGACGATGTCGGGATTGAGCGCGCGCGCCGCCGTCGCGGGCAGATTGGCGACGAGTCCGCCGTCCACGAGTTGTCGTCCTTCCGCATCGGTGACGGGCACGTACCAGCCGGGCACCGCGCAACTCGCGCGGATCGCAAAGGCCGCATCGCCCTCGTCGCGCATGACCACCGCCTGCCCCGTGCGCAAATCGGTGGCGACGGCGGCGAAGGGGATCAGCATCTCTTCAAAGCGCGTGACGGGGAAGCGCGCGCGGATGTATTCCTCCATGCGCGCGTTCGATTGCACGCCGAGCCGCGAGAGCGTCATGCGCCCGAAGTTGCGCCAACGCATCTCGCGCCCCAGGCGTTCGAGTTCCGCGATTGTCATCCCGGCGGCCAACGCCCCGCCGACGAGCGCGCCCGCCGACGTGCCCGCCACCGCGTCAACCGGAATGCCCGCCGCCAGCAGCGCCTTCAACACGCCGACATGCGCCGCGCCGCGCGCCGCGCCGCCCGACAACGCCAGCCCCACGCGCGGCCTCGCGTTCGCTTGTTTTGCTTCCTTGCGCCACATAACTTAAAACAGTGACAAGTGACGGGTGACGGGTGACAAGTTACAAAGGCAGGCTGTTTTAACTTGTCACCCGTCACCCGTTACCTGTCACCGTTCCATTATACCTGATTGAGAATGACGATCTCGGCGCGGGTGCGCGCGTCTTCGAGGAAGGCATCGGTGTCGGATTCGATCTTGCCCTCGGTCAGCGTGCGTTCGATTTCGGGGGTGGCCTGTTCGAGCGTGGGCACGATGCGGCCGGGCGTCAGGCGACGGTGGCGCGGCACGTACACGTCGCGGTAGTAGTCCGCGATCTCCTGGGTGGAGATGATGGTGAAGGAGCGGAAGCGGAAGTTGAGATAGTTTTCGATCTCGACGCGCTGGCGGACGACCTCGCGTAAGCCCTCGCCCGTGAGTCCGACGCGCGCGAGGCGTTCGTAAAAGGCGGCCTGCGAGGGGAATCGTTTGACGAGTTCGTTCGTCGCCTTATCCACGTCGGCGTCGGAAGGCGTGATGGTCGGGAGTTTCCCGGCCTCCTGTGAGATGAGCCGCTGGTCGATCAGGAGATTGAGGACGCGCTGCAAATCTTCGGAGCGCGGCTGGTCAATCGGCGTGTCGGGCTGCAAAGCCAACTGCCAGAGCAAGTCCGTGTAAGTGATCAACTCGCGGTTATTGATCGTCGCCACCCAGCGATCCACGATCTCTTGCGCCGAAGCCGATCCGGGGGAAAGGGTAAAGGGTAAAGGGTAAAGGGCAAGGGCGAGCACAAAAACGCGCGCCGTCCCGCCTAACTTCCTTATCTGAACTCGTCTCTTCGTCATCATCTTTCCCCTTTCCCCCTTTCCCTTTTCCCCACTGGTTCTTCCCCCTTCCCCCTTTCCCTTTTCCCTCATGACTTAAAACGCCTGCCCGAAGCGGAAGTGCAACTGCGCGCGGCGGAGGCGCACGTTGGCGGGCGGCCCTGCAAACTGCGGCAGTTCAAATTCAGGCGGATTGAGGAGGAAGCCGTAGTCGATGCCGAGCGCGCCGATGGGCGTGCGGACGCGCAGACCGAGTCCGACGGTGTGCGTCCACTGAACGCGCAGGTTGCGCATGTTGATGGTGTCGCCGGGTCGCCGGTCGTTGCGCCCGAAGATGTCGCCGATGCGGCGGAAGACGTTGCCGCCGTCGTAGAAGGGCACGATCTGGAAAGTCTTCGTCAAGGGCACGCGCGCCTCAAGGTTGGCGACCGCCATCGCGTTGCCGCCGACGGGCACGGTGAACGGGTTGAGCGTGACGGGGTCGCCGTCCGAGTCGCGGAAGACGCCGCCCGCGCAGTTCGGGACGTTGATCTGGCTGCCCAGAGTCGAGCCGGTCGGGCAGATGGCGAGGCGGGGGCCGGCCTCTTCGAAGGCGAAGCCGCGCAGCGTCGTCGAGCCGCCGGTAAAGAACCTTTCGCTGATGGGAAGCGTCTGGTCAACGTCGTCGATCACGCCGTCTTCGTTGCGGTCGGTCGGGTTGAAGAGGCTGGCGACGCCGAGGTTAAGATTGACGGCGAAGACCGTGCCGCGCACGCTGTTCTGCAAGCCGCCGAGCAGGCCGCCGCGCTCGCTGGCGAGTTGCAACGGGTCGGGGCTGCCGCCGAAACGGAAATAGCGGCGGTAGGTGGCGAGCAACTTCGTGAAGGAGAGATTGCCGCCGAGTTGTTTGATGGCGACGGCGTAGTCCACGGTCAGTAACTCGCCGCGCGAGGGGTCAAACTGGCGGTCGCGCGTGTCGCGCGTGAGCGTCGCGCCGAAGCGCGAGAGGCGCACGGCCTTGTCGGGTTGGAGGATGGGCGCGACGAGGAGGCTCTGGATGTTTAAGAGGCGCACGTCCTCGTAGTTGTAGCGCAGGAAGAGGATCGTGCGCGAACGCTGCTGAAAGACGCGCTGCGTCTCGATGTTGAAGGTGAAACGGTTGATGGTCGGCTCGCCCACGCGCATGCCGAACTCATCGACGGGATTTCCTTCCTCGTCGAGCCGCTGGACAACGCCGAAGTTGCCCCGGTCAATCGTCGAGCGGAAGAAGCGCGTGACGTTGATGTCGCGCTGGTACTGCGCCGAGATGGTGAGCGGCGAGAACCTTTGACGGCCGTAGGGGCGGAAGCGCGGGTCGAAGTATTCGAGGCGCAGGAGTTGCTGGCGGCGGCTGGCGCGCGTGCGCAGCGCGCCCTGCCGCAATTGGCCGAAGAGGTTGTTGTTGCGCAGTTCGAAGAGTCCGAGCGGCCCGCTGTCGGTCGAGTAGCCGCCGCCGTAATCGAGGCGGCGCGGTTTGAGTTCTTCGAGGTCGATGATCACGTCGCGGCGACGGAAGCCCGCGGCCGTCTCGCCCGCGGCCTCGGTGCGGATGATGACCTGCCGGAAGGCGTTCGTTTCGTAGAGCACGCGCTCGGCTTCGGCGAGGCGGTCGGAACGCAAGACCTCGCCCTCCTTGAGCGGGATGGCTTCGAGGATGGCCTCGCGCTTCGTGCGCATCGAAACGTCGGGCGCGGTGCCTTCGTTGCCGTTGATGATGATGCGATTGATGAAGACTTTGCCGCCCTCGGTGACGTTGTAGACGAGCCGCACCTGTTCGTCGTCGCCGCGCCGGGGGAGTTCGACGATGTCCACGCGCACCTCGGCGTCGATATAGCCGTTGCGCGCGTAGAGATTGCGGATGCGCTCGCCGTCGGCGCGGGCGAGCGTGCGGGCGAACGCCCCTTCGACGATGGTGCAAGGTTCGACGCGCAAGGCGGCGGCGCGGCACGGCTCCTCGCGCAGCCGCTCGGTCGTGTAAAGCTGGTTGCCGCGAAAATCCAGACCGGCCACGCGCGTCAGCGGGCCTTCGGTGACGGCGAAGGTGATGATCAAATCTTCGCTGTCGATGGCGACGCCCTGCCGCACCTCGACCGCCGCGCGGCGGTAGCCGAGATCGCGCATCCGCGCCTCGATGGTGCGCCGGTCGCGCACCAGCAACTCGCGGCTCGTGTAGCCGCGGCGCGAGCCGAGGAAGGGGATGATGCCGAGGAGGCCGCTGGCGGGTTCGGAGCCGAGCGCGTCGGCGAGGTCGTCGTAAGTGAGCTTCTCCGTGCCCTCGATGCGAATCTCGGAGAGGCGGAAGCGGCGGCCGAGTTCGACCGTGTAGTTGATGTTGACGGTGCGGCCGCTCAACTCGCGCGCGTTCAAATTGTCGCACGCCCCGCCCACGTCTAAAGGCGAGACGGTCGCCTGCGCGAGCGGGTCGGACGTAATAATGTTCGTGTTCCCCGGCGGCACGGCGGGCGCGGGGGCGTCGGGGTTCGCGGCTGCCGTCGCGGGCGTGGCGGCGGCATTCGGGTTCGCGGGCGGGGCGGGAGTCAGCGGCGCGGCGGCATTCGCGTTGGCCTCGGCGATGGCGGCGTTAATGGCGGAAGCGGGCGGCGCGGGACGATCAACGGCGCAGGTCGAGAGCACGTCGGCGAAGAAGTAGCCCTGCTGTTGGAGGTGATTTTTCAGCCGCCGCGCGCCCTCCGTGATGGCCGCCTGATCGATGCTGCCCTCGCGCCGGACGGGCAGAAGTTCCTCGCGCTTCTTGTCGCCGACCTCGAAGCCCGTCACCTCGACGTTGACGCGGGGGCCGATGCCGCCCGTGAGGTTCACCGTGATCGTGTTGCGCGCCGAATCAATGATCGTCTGCGCCTCGCCGAGTTGGGGCGCGAGAAAACCCTGCGCCATGATCGCGCGGCGGATGCGCCCCACGTCTTCGCCGAGCGCGGTGCGCGTGAAGGGCGCGCCGGGCGCGAGCCGCAAGTCGGGTCGCACCGTCGCCGGGTCGAAGCCGGTGATGTCGATATTGAAAACATCGACGCGCGCCTGCTCGCCGGGGTTGACCGCGTAGGCGACGACTGCGCCGGTGCCGGCCGCATCGAGCGTTCGCGTGAAGGTCACCTCGGCGCGGAAGAAGCCGCGGTCGCGCAGGTAAATTTGGATGGCGTCCGCGCCGGAGCGCAAGGCTTGATCGGAGACGCGCGCGCCGGGGTCGAGCAGGTTGAGGCGTGCGCGCAACTCGTCGGCGGTGACGGGCACGCCGGGCGCAACGGCCACGAGATCGAGGCG
>DASQNL010000079.1:0-14550 GCA_035644995.1 Pyrinomonadaceae bacterium
GGCGTCTGCGACGAGCGTGACGACGTGGTCGGGCATACGCGAGTTGACTTCCTCGGCCAGCCCGATGAAGCGCGAGTCGAAGCCGTGCTGGCGCGCTTTCCACGAGAGATAGTGCGGATCGAGCGGGATGCAGTGGCCGCCGATGCCGGGGCCGGGGTAGAAGGGCATGAAGCCGAAAGGCTTGGTGGCCGCCGCGCGGATCACCTCCCAGGTGTCTATGCCGAGGGCGTAGCAGAGGCGCGCCATCTCGTTCGCCATGCCGATATTGACGGCGCGGAAAGTGTTCTCCAGAAGTTTCGCCGCCTCGGCCACGCGCGCCGACGTGACCGGGTGCACGTTGTTGACGATCTGGCCGTAGAGCGCGGCGGCCACTTCCGTCGAATCGTCCGTGCAGCCGCCGACGACCTTCGGGATGTTGTGCGTCTGAAACTGCGGGTTGCCGGGATCGACGCGTTCGGGCGAGAAGGCGAGCAGGAAATCCGCATCGAGCCGCATCCCGCGTTCTTCGAGCATCGGGAGCAGCACCTCGTCGGTCGTGCCCGGATAGGTGGTTGATTCGAGGATGATGAGTTGGCCGCGCCGCAAGTGTTTCTGAATCTCGCCGGCCGCCGCGAGGATGTAGGAGATGTCCGGCTCTTTGGTTTTGCGCAGAGGCGTCGGCACGCAGATGATGATCGCATCGCACTTCGCCAACTCGCTGAAATCGGTCGTGGCGCGTAAGCGTTCGGCCTCGACCAACTCTTTGACGAGCGACGAGCGCACGTCGCCGATATAAGACTCGCCGCGGTTGATCTGCGCGGCCTTCGCCTCGTCAACTTCAAACCCCGTGGCCTGAAAGCCCTTGTGCGCGAACTCGGCCGACAGCGGCAAGCCCACGTAGCCCAAACCGATCACGCCGACATGCGCGCGCCGCTCACGAATTAACGCTGCCAGTTCTTCTTTAACCATAGGAATTTTTTGCGACCCGATACCTTGTCGATAGATGATGAAGTGTTTGATTTACTGAACGATGTGTTTGATTTACTAACCATCAAAAGACTAGGTGAGCCGCGCGGCCACTGTCAAGCAGGGCGCAAACCGCCGCCTTAGCGCCGCGTCTGAGGCCGACGCTTGAACCTGTCGAGATAATTGATCAACTCGCGCACGTAATCGAGGCTATTCTGATAAGCGAAACTCGCGGCGAAGAACGCCGTATTCCCAACCGCGACGACGCGCCCCTCGTTGACGGCTTGGGACATCGGCGCGAGCAGTTCGGTCAACGTGTGGTCTGTGCTGTGGCGTGCGAGACGTGCGACGGCATCCGTGCGTCCGGCTTTAACGTTCTCCGTGAGCGTCACCATCTTTCTGATGAACGGCTCCGCGCCGTCGCGCGTGGTGATAATCATGGCGAGCAGGCGAATCTCGTCAAGCGGGAGGACAAATTGATCCGGGTCGAAGTCGTTCAGGAATGAAGTCATCCACGCTCGCGCCTTCTCGCTTCGCTGCCTTTCGCTTTTCGTCATAGTCATCACACCCGCCCCGCAAAACTCAGGCTGACAATAACCGCGCCGGTTTGTTATGTTATGTCCCTCGCACGACTCTGAACTTTTGACACGCCGACGACGACCGATGCACCACGCCGTTACAGATCGCTCGTGATGAGCGCCGTGAGAGGGTCATATACAGACCTACTCCCGCGAACGATCAAACACAATCCAACCGTAGAACTATTTTGCGCTAAATGCAAATATAGACAATTGACTGTTTTCCTGTCAGGAGGTATGACCTGATGGGACGAGCAGCGCGTGAGAGGCCAAAACGGTTGGCTGAGAAACTCTTGCAAATCCGTCTTGCTCTCGACCTATCGCAAGATGGTATGGTTGTCCGTCTCGGACTTGATGAAAAACTATTTCGCAGTTCCGTCTCCGGTTATGAGTTGGGAACGCGCGAACCCTCTCTGCCTATCTTGTTAAAGTATGCGCGTTGCGTCGGCATCTCAACCGATGTGCTCATTGACGATGAACTGAAGTTGCCCAACAAGTTGTTGAAAGGGTCTAACCGCGAAATCATCAGCCGCACGCGCACGCCCCGCACGAATCGCAAACGTTAGGATTTTTAATGAGATGGAGATAGCTTCGAGCTTAAAGCCCGCTCGCCTTGCCGAAAAACTCATTCAGATGAGCGTGGCGTTAGGTCTTTCTCAGAATGAGATGATTAGTCGCTTGGGATTAAGCGACGAACTTATCCGCGAAGAACTTTCAGCCTTTGAACGCGGATTGCGCCAGCCCCCTTTGGTCATGTTATTGAAGTATGCGCGTAGCGTCGGCATCTCGACGGATGTGCTGATCGACGACGAGTTGAACCTTCCCGACAAATTGTTGAAAGGAACGCCGCGCGAAGCCGTCAGCCGCACGCGCACGCCGCGAACGAATCGCAAGGGATAACCCGGTGGACTCAGAAGAGAAAAATCACGCGCCCAAACTCGAACGCGGCCTCGGCCTGCTCGATGCGACGATGATCGTGGTCGGCTCGATGATCGGGTCGGGCATCTTTCTGGTCTCGGCGGAGTCGGCGCGGTTGGTGGGCGCGCCGGGGTGGCTGCTGCTGGCCTGGACGCTCGCGGGCGTGCTCACCATCACGGGCGCGCTGTGTTGCGCGGAACTCGCGGCCATGATGCCGAAGGCGGGCGGCCAGTATGTGTTTTTGCGCGAGGCGTATAGCCCGGCCGTCGGGTTTCTGTTCGGCTGGTCGCTGCTGTTGGTGATCCAGACGGGCATGATTGCGGCGGTCGCCATCGCTTTCGCCAACTTCGTCGGCGTGCTCGCGCCGGGCGTGTCGGCGAGTAATTACCTCGTCGCCCCGCAGCGCGTCTTCGGCAAATACGCCGTCAGCCTGTCAACGCAGCAACTCGTCGCCGTCGGCATGATCTTGCTCCTCACCGCGATGAACACGCGCGGGCTGCAACTCGGCAAACTCATCCAGAACAGTTTCACTTTCACCAAGACGGCCGCGCTCGGCGCGCTTATCCTGCTCGGCCTCCTCTTCGGCGCGAACCACGGGAGCGCGGCCTTCACCTCCGCGTGGTGGGACTCGGCGGCGAACGGTTGGACGCCGCAGGCCGCGCAAAGCGATCTCGCGCTGACGGGCACGCTCGCGCTCGTCGCTTTGTTGGGGCGGGCGATGGTGGGGCCGCTCTTTGCGCAATCGGCTTGGAACAACGTGACGTTCACGGCGGGCGAAGTCAGGGAGCCGGGGCGCAATTTGCCGCGTGCGCTGCTCGCGGGGTGCGCGCTCGTCGTCGCGTTCTACCTGCTCGCCAACCTCGCCTACGTCTTGACGCTGCCGCTCGCAGGCATCCAGACCGCGCCGCAGAATCGCGTGGCGACCGCCATGATGGGAGCGATCTTCGGCGGGCGCGGCGCGGCCTTGATGGCGTGCGCGATCATCATCTCGACCTTCGGCTGCAACAACGGGCTGATCCTCGCGGGCGGGCGCGTCTATTACGCGATGGCGCGCGACGGGCTGTTCTTCGCGCGCGTCGGCACTTTGAACGCGCGCCGCGTGCCCGCCGTCGCGCTCGTCATTCAAGGCGTGTGGGCTGCGCTGCTGACGCTGCCGCGCACCGTCACGGAGACCGTCGACCCGCAGACGCTCGCCGTCTCCGTCACCTACGGCAACGTCTACACGCAACTGCTCGAATACATCATCTCGGCCGATCTCGTCTTCTACGCGCTGATGGTCGGGGCGGTCATACGCCTGCGCCGCAAGCTGCCCGACGCCCCCAGACCCTATCGCACGTTCGGCTACCCGCTCGTGCCGCTCGTCTACATCCTGCTCGCGCTTTTGCTCGTGCTCGACCTCGCCTACCTCACGCCGGAAACTTCCGGCATCGGCTACCTGCTCGTGCTCACCGGCATCCCCGTCTATCTCCTCTGGCGCAAGCGACCGGGCGGAAGCGACCGGGCGGCCGACTAAACTTTTGCGAGCCGCGACAGCAAGGCTTAGAAGCCATTTGCAAAGTAAATCTGTGCTTGTCCCGGAGGGACGATTGATCATAGCCCGGCCATTGATGGCCGGGATGGTGAACGTGCCCTTCGACAGTGAGTCCCGGAGGGACGATTGAATGGTGCTGAACATTCAATCATCCCTCCGGGACTCGAACTTTATCCTGCCACTTGATCCCCGGCGATTTATCGCCGGGCTATTAGCAATCGTCCCTCACGGGACTCGTTCAAACAGCTTCTAAGCGGCCACGCGCCCGCGTTGCGTCGCGGCGGCCTCCGTCCGGCTCCGAGTCTCCCGGCGGCGCGTCGAGTCTTGTCCGCTCGATCACGCGGGGACGACGCCGCGGTCGGCCGTCAACGCATGCTCTCGGCAACCGCGATGATGATGAGACTGCCGACGAACAAAAAGATGAAGGAGATCGTCACGGCCGCGAGTACGGCTATCGGCGCCGACGCCCACAGCGGCCAGCCGAGTCTGGCCGCCAACCTCTGCGCCAGCCACCCGCTCGCCACGCTTGAGAAGATGATCGACAAAATGACCAACACCAAGTTGGCGGCGAGAATCGCCCCGCCCGTCGAGCCGTCGTAGCCGTTCGTCCCGACCAGCCACATGAACATCCAGAAGACGCCGAGGGCGATCATCAGCAACGCGGTGGCGGCCGAAACGACTAATGTTTTCGTCATGCCCGATATTCTCCGCCGCCGCGCCCGCCGACCGCGCAAGCCGACGACGACGATTGACATAGACCGGCGGCACGAGCAGAATAGCTCAACTCTTCGTTAGCGATGCCGCAAACACGAAACATGCAAACAGAGATTGTCGGAAAACCCGTTCCGCGTAAAGAAGGGCGCAGCAAGGTGACGGGCGCGGCGCGCTACGTGGACGACCTGAGAATGCCCGGCATGCTCTACGGCGCGACCGTGCGCTCGCCCTCCGCGCGCGGCCGCATCCGTTCCGTCACGTTCGGCGAGGGCATCCCGTGGGACGAGTTCGTCGTCGTCACGGCGCAAGACATTCCGGGTGAAAACGCCGTCGCGCTCATCCTGCTGGATCAACCTTATCTCGCCTCGGAGGTCGTCAACCACGCCGAGGAACCCGTCCTGCTGCTCGCGCACGAAGACAAACACCTGCTCGAACGCGCGCGCCACGCGGTGAGCATCGACATCGAACCGCTGCCCCCCGTTTTCACCCTCGCCGACTCCCTCGCGCAAAAAGAGATCATCTGGGGCGAAGATAACATTTTCAAGTCGTATCTCGTGGACAAGGGCAACGTGGACGACGTGTGGGCGCAGGCCGATGTCGTCGTCGAAGGCGAATACTCGACGGGCGCGCAGGAGCAGCTCTACATCGAGACGAACGGCATCATCGCCGTGGCGAACGCCGAGGAAGGCGTCACCGTCTGGGGTTCGATGCAGTGCCCGTACTACGTTCACAAGGCTCTGTTGAAGTTGTTCGCGCTGCCGCCGGAGCGCGTGCGCGTCGTGCAGTGTGAGACGGGCGGCGGCTTCGGCGGCAAGGAAGAATACCCTTCCATGATCGGCGGCCACGCCGCGCTGCTGTCTTGGAAGGCGGGCGGGCGACCCGTGAAGATTATCTACGACCGCGCCGAAGACATGGTCGCCACGACGAAGCGACATCCTTCGCTCACGCGCCACCGCACGGCCGTCACGCGCGACGGGCGGCTGCTCGCCATGGAGATCGAATTCGTGGTTGACGGCGGGGCTTACGCGACGCTCTCGGCCGTGGTGCTTTCGCGCGGCACGATTCACGCGGCGGGGCCTTACCACTGCCCGAACGTCCGCATCCGCAGCCGCGCCGTCGCCACGAACGCGCCGCCGCACGGGGCGTTTCGCGGCTTCGGCGCGCCGCAGTCAATCTTCGCGCTGGAACGGCAGATGGACAAGGTGGCCGCGGCGGTCGGACTCTCGCCCGCGGAGTTTCGCCGCCGCAACTTCATCCGCGAGGGCGAAACGACGGCGACCGGGCAAGTGATCCGCGAGCCGGTGGACATGGCGGGCTTGCTCAAGCGCGCCTTCGAGTTGACGGACTACGAGGCCAAACGCGAACGCTTCGCGCGCGAGAACGCGGAGGCGGGGGCGGGCGGCGTGAAGCGGGGCATCGGCTTCGCCTCTTTCATGCACGGCGCGGGCTTCACGGGGTCGGGCGAAGACTATTTGAAATCAATCGTCGGCGCGGAGGCCGATGCGGAGGGGCGCGTGCGCATCCTCGCCGCGAGCACCGAGATCGGGCAGGGCACAAACACCATCTTCGCGCAGATCGCCTCCGCCGCCTTGAATCTCGACTACGATCTGATCGACATGGCACAGCCCGACACGGGCAACGTCCCGGACAGCGGCCCCACGGTCGCCTCGCGCACCTGCATGATCGTCGGCAGTCTCGTCGAATCGGCCGCGCTCGGCCTGCGCCAGACTTTGCAAGGCGCGGGATTGTTGACGGATGAATACACCGTGGACGAATGGCGCGAGGCGTGTCGCCGCTACCTCGAACGATACGGGGCGTTGAAATCGTTCAGCCAGTACAAGCCGCCGCCGGGCGTGCGTTGGGACGACGAGAAGTATGAGGGCGACGCCTACGGGGCTTTCGCGTGGGCGGTCTACGTCGCGGAGGTGACAATTGACCCGCTGACGTATGAGACGCGCGTTGACGATTTCGTGGCGGTGCAAGAGGTGGGAAAGGTCGTCCACCCCATCCTCGCCGCCGGGCAGATCGAGGGCGGCGTGGCGCAGGCCATCGGCTTCACGCTCTACGAGAATGTCGTCTGGCGGGACGGCCGCATGGTCAACAACGGGATGACCAACTACGTGATGCCGACCTCGGCCGACCTCCCGCCGATCCGCGTCCACTTCGAGGAGCAACCCTACCGGTACGGCCCGGCGGGCGGCGCGAAGGGCATCGGCGAACTCCCCCTGGACGGCGGCGCGCCCGCCATCCTGAACGCCATCGAACACGCGACGGGTATCGCGTTCACACACGTGCCGCTCATGCCCGAAGCCCTGATGCGAGGACTCGGCGAAACCCGATGAGCACATCACGAACAATAAATCTCACGCAAAGGCGCAAAGGCGCAAAGAAGGATGGAAGGCAAGCGCATCTTGATTCCGTGGCTTTCCTTTGCGCCTGTGCGCCTTTGCGTGAGACTTCTCCACAGGCAAACGGGAGTCAACGATGACTGAAGGCGCGTCCGAAATCGACTTGGCTTGCACGGTCAACGGCGCGGCGCATCGTTTGCGCGTTCCGGCGATGGCGCGCCTGCTCGATGTGCTGCGCGAAGATTTAGGGTTGACCGGCACGAAGGAGGGTTGCGGCGAGGGCGAGTGCGGCGCGTGCTCCGTGTTGATCGACGGCGAACTCGTGAACAGTTGTCTCGTGCCCGCCCTGCAAGTCGAAGGCGCGGAGATCAAAACCATCGAGGGCGTCGCGGGCGACGCGGAACTCCACGCCGTGCAGCAGGCGTTCATCGAGTGCGGCGGCGCGCAATGCGGCATCTGCACGCCGGGTATGGTCTTGGCCGCCATCAGTTTGCTCGAACACACTCCGCAGCCGACCGACGCCGACATACGCCACGGCCTCGCCGGCAATCTCTGCCGCTGCACCGGCTACACGAAAATCTTCGACGCCGTCGTGCGCGCCTGCGCGCGGGCGGGAGTCAAGGCGTGAGAGCCTACCTGCCCGATTACGACCTGCGCGCGCCGCGCACTTTGAGCGACGCGCTCGAACTGCTGGCGCGCGAGCCGGGCGTGTGGCGCGCCTTCGCCGGCGGCACGGACTTGATGGTGCTCCTCGAATTCGGCGCGTTGCAGCACAAGAATTTTTTGAGCATCCGGCATCTGCCGGAACTCCGCGGCATCGAGTTTACGCCGGAGCACGTCACGCTCGGCGCGCTCACGACCTATGCGCAAATCCAGCGCGATGAGACGATGCGGCGCGAGTTTCCGCTCCTGTGCGCGGCGGCGCGCGAGACGGGCGGCATCGCCATCCAGAATCGCGGCACGCTCGGCGGCAACATCGTCAACGCCTCGCCCGCCGCCGACTCGCCGCCCGCCCTCCTCGTCTACGACGCCGAACTCGAACTCGTCTCCGCGAGCGGCGCGCGCCTGCTCGCGTATCGCGATTTTCACACCGGCTACAAGCGGATGGACATGCGCGCCGACGAACTTCTCCGGCGCATCCGCCTGCCGCGCACGACCGGCGATTTGAAAACTTACTATCGCAAAGTCGGGACGCGCAAAGCGCAGGCCATCTCGAAAGTCTGCTTCGCGGCGGGCGCGCGTCTCGCGGGCGATGGGCGCATCAGGGAGGCGCGCCTCGGCCTCGGCAGCGTCGCGCCGACCGTCGTGCGCTGCACGCGGACGGAGGAGGCTTTGCGCGACCGCGCGCCCGACGAAGCGACGATCAAAGCCGCCTGCGCCGTCCTCCGCGAGGAGATCGCGCCGATTGACGACATGCGCTCCACGGCGCAATACCGCGCGCGCGTCGCCGCGAACCTGCTCGCGGATTTTTTGGTTAATCTTAAATCTTGACGGGTGCGCGGAAAGTTTCGCGCGGGCGCGCCGGCACGACTGAGCGCGGATTGTCTCGCAGGAGGAAGGTTCGTCCCGGTTCACGGCGTCCGAACGCTCCTAGCGCGAGCGTCCCAGAAGGGGCTTTAGAAAGATGGCGGAAGTGAACAGATGAGTGTGCCGGAGTTCGTCATTCGCGGTCGTCGCGTGGTTACGCCGGAGGGGTGCGTGCCGGCGTCGGTGCGCGTGCGCGGGGGGCGCATCGCGGCGGTCGGGGCGTTCGACGAGGCGGCGCAGGATGTCTCGCTCGTCGAAGTCGATGACGCGGCGATGCTGTTGCCGGGGCTGGTGGATACGCACGTCCACATCAACGAACCGGGGCGCGCCGATTGGGAAGGCTTTCGGACGGCGACGCGCGCGGCCGCCGCCGGTGGCGTGACGACGCTCGTCGAGATGCCGCTCAACAGTATCCCGGCGACGACGACGCGCGACCATCTGGAGACGAAGCGCGCGGCGGCCGTGGGGAAGTGCCACGTTGACGTGGGCTTCTGGGGCGGCGTCGTGCCGGGCAACGCGGCGGAGTTGCCGCGCATGTTCGAGGGCGGCGTGTTCGGCTTCAAGTGCTTTCTCGTGCCGTCGGGCGTGGACGAGTTCGCGCACGTCACCGAAGCCGATTTGCGCGCGGCGATGCCGCTCTTGGCGCGCATGGGCGCGCTCTTGATCGTTCATGCCGAGACGCCCGCGCCGATTGAAGCCGCGCTCGCCGAGGCCGGGCTGGCGACGGCCGACGGCGCGCGTCGC
Organism: Pyrinomonadaceae bacterium; assembly: GCA_035644995.1. Classification (GTDB taxonomy): domain Bacteria; phylum Acidobacteriota; class Blastocatellia; order Pyrinomonadales; family Pyrinomonadaceae; genus JAIVJZ01. The sequence continues at coordinate 9,306 of DASQNL010000079.1, forward strand.
TACGAGACGTTTCTCCGGTCGCGGCCGAAGGCGGCGGAAGACGAAGCGGTCGCATTGATGGTTCGCCTGTGCCGCGAGACGGGCGCGCGCGTCCACATCGTGCATCACTCGTCGTCGTCGTCGCTTCAACTTCTGCGCGCGGCGAAAGCGGAGGGGCTGCCGTTTACGGCCGAGACGTGCCCGCACTACCTGACCTTCGCGGCGGAAGACGTGCCCGACGGCGCGACCGAGTTCAAATGCTGCCCGCCCGTGCGCGAACGCGAGAACCGCGAGCGACTCTGGGACGCGCTCGCGGCGGGCGCGCTCGACCTGATCGTCTCCGACCATTCGCCGTGTCCGCCGGAGATGAAGCGGCGCGCGGAGGGCGACTTTCTCGCGGCGTGGGGCGGCATCGCCTCGCTCCAATTGCGCTTGCCCGTCGTGTGGACGGAGGCGCAGGCGCGCGGCCACGCCATCGAGCGCGTGGTGGAATGGTTGGCCGCCGCGCCCGCGCGCCTCGTCGGGTTGGAGGGGCGCAAGGGCGCGATTCAAACGGGCTGCGATGCCGACCTGGTCGTCTTTCGCCCGGCCGAGGGGTTTCGCGTCGAGCCTTCGATGCTGCACCACCGCCACAAGTTGACGCCGTATGCGGGACGACGTTTGAGCGGCGTGGTCGAGACGACCTATTTGCGCGGCGCGCCGATTTACGAGCGCGGCGACTTTAAGAGCGAAGCGGCGACGGGCGCGCTGCTCGCACGAGGTAACGCACGATGACGGATTTCACCGAACTCGTAGACCTGGCCGCCGAACGCGTGGGCGGCGCGACGCTCTACGCTAACGACGATTTCTTTGCGCCGAAGGAAAACCTGTTGAAGCCGGGCGCGCCCGTCTTCCTCGCAGGCGAGTACACGGATCGCGGCAAGTGGATGGATGGCTGGGAGTCGCGGCGTCGGCGCACGCCCGGCTTCGATTGGTGCATCGTTCGGCTGGGTCTGCCCGGCATCATTCGCGGCGTCGTCGTAGACACGGCGCACTTCAAAGGCAACTACCCGGAGCAGTGTTCGCTCGAAGCCTGCGACGTTGGCGGCCAGCCCGATGTCGGGCAACTGTTGGAGGAGACGGTGGGGTGGCGCGAGGTGCTGCCCGTCTCCGACTTGCGCGGCGATTCGCAAAACCCGTTTCCGATTGAAGACGGCCGACGCGCCACACACCTGCGTTTCAAGATTTACCCGGACGGCGGCGTGGCGCGCCTGCGCGTCTACGGCGAGGTCGCGCCGGACTGGCCGCGCCTCCGGGCGCACGGCGCGCGCGTTGATCTGGCGGCCGTCGAGTCGGGCGGACTCGTGCTCGCTTGCAGCGACATGTTTTTCGGTCATCGTCATAATTTGATCATGCCCGGCCGCGCCGCCAACATGAGCGACGGCTGGGAGACGAAGCGGCGGCGCGGCCCCGGCCACGATTGGGTCGTCGTCAAACTCGGCGCGCGCGGGCGGATTCAACAGGTGGAAGTCGACACCTCCCACTTCAAAGGCAACTATCCCGACAGTTGTTCGCTCGAAGGCTGCGACGCACCGGCCGCGGGCGGCGACGCGTCTGCGCTGGCCGGCGCCGAGTGGACGGAGGTGCTGCCGTGCACCAAGTTGCAGGCGCACACGCGCCACCATTTCGCCGACGAGTTGAAACACGACGCCGCGCTCACGCACGTTCGTTTCAACATCTACCCCGACGGCGGCGTCAGTCGCCTCCGGCTCTACGGAAGCGTCGCGGAGGAATAGGTTTCAAGTTTCAAGTTTCAGGTTTCAAGTTAAAGAATGAGGAACTTTCAGACTTGAAACTTGAAACCTGAAACCTGAAACCTGAAACCTGAAACCATGATGATCGACTTACGCGAAGGTCTTGCACGCCTGATCTCCTTGAGCGCGGCCGAGGCGGAGACTGAACTGCTCAAGTGTTGCGGCTCGACCGGGTGGGCGCGGTCGCTCTTGGCGCGCCGTCCGTTCGGCGACGCGCCGGAGTTGTTGGCGGCGGCGGACGAGGTCTGGCGCGGCTTGAGCGAGCGCGACTGGCTCGAAGCGTTCGCCGCGGACCCGCGGATCGGCGGGCGCGAGGGGGCGGCGCGAGCGCAGCACCGGCAGGCGGAAGGCTGGTCGGAGCAGGAACAATCAGGCGCGCGCCGCGCCCCGCCCGCGACGCTCGACGAACTCGCCGCCGCCAACCGCGCCTACGAAGAGAAGTTCGGCCACATCTTCATCATCTGCGCCACGGGCAAGACGGCCGAAGAGATGCTCGCGCTCTTGCAGGCGCGCTTGTCCAACGAGGCCGACACCGAACTCCGCACCGCCGCCGAGGAGCAGCGCAAGATCACCAGACTTAGATTGGAAAAATTATTGACGACGTGACGTGGCAGAGTTTCAGGTTTCAAGTTTCAAGTTAAAGAAGCGAAGAAACTCAATCTTGAAATTTGAAATTTGAAACTTGAAACTTGAAACCTGAAATTTGAAACCTGAAACTTGAAACTTGAAACCTGAGCCTTTATGAGCGCGATCACCACACACATTCTCGATACGTCGCGCGGGCGACCGGCGGGCGGCGTTGCGATTGTCCTCGAAGTGCGGGCGGATGGAGGGTGGGAAATTTTAGGGCAGGGTAGGACGGATGCCGACGGGCGGCTGAAGGATTTGTTGCCCGCCGGGTTCGACTTACAGGCGGGCGCGTATCGCCTCACGTTTCGCACGGCCGATTATTTCGCCGCGCAGGGAGCGGAGAGTTTTTACCCGGAAGTCATCGTCGTTTTCGTCGTCACGGATGGGGCGGCGCATTATCATGTGCCGCTGCTCATCAGTCCCTACGGCTACTCCACCTATCGCGGGAGTTAATGAATGATACTCGACCCCAACACGAGCGAATGGCTCAATCTCTTCGCGCGCTGGTTCCACGTCTTCGCGGGCATCCTCTGGGTCGGCACGACCTACTACTTCACGTGGCTCGATGCGCGCCTCTCCGAGGCCGAAGGCGGGGGGCGCGGCGCGGGCGCGCGGCCGCAGGTCTGGATGGTGCATAGCGGCGGCTTCTACGTGGTGGAAAAACAGAAGCAGCCCGGCACGGAAACGCTCCACTGGTTTCGCTGGGAGGCCGCGCTGACGTGGCTGAGCGGCATGGTCTTGCTCGTGCTCGTCTATTACCTCGGCGGCGCGCTCGTCGATCCGGACGTGCGAGACATCAGCGTGCCCACCGCCGTCGCGTTCAGCATCGGCCTGCTCGTCGTCGGGTGGGTCGTCTACGATCTGTTGATGCTGTCGCCGCTCGGCAAAAACGAGACGGCGTTCGCCGTGGTCGCCTACGCCTTACTCGTCGGCGTCGCATACCTGTTGACGCACGTTCTCAGCGGGCGCGCGGCCTACATACACATGGGCGCGCTCCTCGGCACGCTGATGGTCGCCAACGTCTGGATGCGTATCCTCCCCGCGCAACGCCGCATGATCGCCGCGACGAGCGCGGGACGCGCGCCCGACGCGCGGCTCGGCGCGCAGGCCAAGCTACGCTCCAAACAGAACACCTTCATGGTTGTGCCCGTCGTCTTCACCATGATCAGCAACCACTTCCCGACCGCCACCTACGGCAGCCGCTACGACTGGATCATCCTCTCGGTCTTGATCCTCTTGGGTTGGGTCGCGGCGAAATTCATCAGGCGGGGGTGAATGGGTTTCAAGTTACAGGTTTCAGGTTTCAAGTTAAAGAATGAGGAAATTTCAGACTTGAAACTTGAAACTTGAAACTTGAAACCTGTAACTTGAAACCTGAAACTTGAAACCTCAAAGTCGAACGGGAGTGGGAAGACGCACCCGTCTTCCCACTCCCGTTCGACTTTGAATGTTGCCGGCTACTTTTTAGTAACCGCTGTAGCCATCGTTGTAGCCGTTCTCGAAGGCCATGCGGAGGTAACGCTGGTACAGGTAGCGGTCGCCGAGGCGCGAACTGTAATCCTTCGTGCCGCTGCGGTAGACGCTCTCATCGCTGAAGTCGTAACGCTCGTTGCGCGAACGATCCTTGCGACCTTCCTTGATGCCCTCGTTGTAACCGGCGTTCAAAGCCGTCTGGCGAAGCTGGAAGGTGCCGCCATAGTTGGGATAGCCGTCGTAGCTGTTGCCGCGGCGCGCTCTGCGTTCTTCGCGTCGCTCCTCACGCTCCTCGCGTCGCTCCTCACGCCTCTCCCGACGGCGTTCGCGGCGTTCGTCGCGCCTGTCCTGACCGTAGCCCCAGTCTTGCGCGAATGTCGTCGCCGGCAAAAGCAACAACGCTCCCAACACAAACATCAACGCTCTCGTCTTAATTCCACCATTGCTTCTCATCGTTTATCACCCCTCTACATTTCAACTGAAATTCGCCTCATTGCGAACTCTCGCCGGTGTGACTTACAACCGCCGTGCCACGCGCCCGGAATACGAAAATGTTTAAAAATTCGCCGCTTCTTTCGCACCTTTAGGAGCCGAATCGCACGATAAGGTGTCAAGACGTTCCGTATCGTGTGCATACGCACGAAACGGTCGCCCGGTCAGACTGAAGGCGCACGCTATGCCTCGATGGAAAGGCGCAGGCGCGATGCCCACGTTTCCTGTTCGGCGCGGGCGGCGAGCGGCGGCGGCGTGTTGAATCGTTCGAGGTCTCCGGCGTAACGCGGAATCACGTGTAGGTGGAAGTGGAATAAGTGCTGATCGCTCGCCGCCTCGTTGTTTTGCCTGAGCGTGATGCCGTCGGCCGCGAACGCACGCTTGGCCGCGCGCGCAATCACGGCCGCCGTCGAGAGGATGGGGGCGGCGAGTTCGTCCGGCAGCTCGTACAGGTTCTCGAAGTGGCGGCGGGGGACGACGAGGGCGTGCCCCGCCGCCACGGAGAATGGATTGATCAAGACGAGCGCCTGCTCCGTCTCGGTCACGATGCAGCCCACGCCCTCGCCCGCGATCACGCGGCAAGCCCAGCATGGTTCCCAGAAGTTGGTTTTGCCTTCGTCCATCGTTCAACGGTGCGAGTCGGCGCGCGCTTGCAACTCAAGGCGGGTTCGGTTCCCTTGGAGCGAAGCGGTTTAACTGCTCGATGGATTCTGCCTGCTGTTGAGAATCCGGACGAACGAGCCGGAGCGCAGTTCGGCGAGCGTGAGGCCGGATCGTTCCAGGGCTTCCGCCTCCGTGATCGCGCCGCAGTTGATGGCGCGCAGGAAGTAGTTGAGCAAGCCCTGACCGGTCGCCGCGTCGTCGAACACGTCGCCGAC
>DASQNL010000080.1:0-13429 GCA_035644995.1 Pyrinomonadaceae bacterium
TACGCCTACGACAAGGGCGGCGAGGAGCATTACAACCTCGCCTCCGCGCTCATCAAAAGTTTGCGCAACTCGGATACGAACGCCGCGCTCTACTGGCTCGCGCGGCTCATCGAAGGCGGAGCCGACCCGCTCTTTATCGCGCGCCGCCTCTGCATTCTCGCCTCCGAAGACGTGGGGCTGGCCGACCCGCAGGCGATGGTGCAGGCCGCCGCCGCCGCGCAAATCACCGCGCTCATCGGCCTGCCTGAAGCTCTCTACCCGCTCTCGCAGGCGACGATTTATCTCGCGCGCGCGCCCAAGTCGAACTCCATCAAACGCGCCTACTTCGCCGCCGCCGAGGATGCGCAGGAGACGGCGCGCGAACCCGTGCCACTGCACCTGCGCAATGCCGTCACGCCGTTGATGAAACGCGCCGGTTACGGCGGCGGCTATCGTTACGTCCACGAAGACCCGCGCGCCAAAGACGAGATGGCCTGCCTGCCGGAACAACTGCGCGGCCACGAATATTACAAGGAGGATTAAAAACGTCCGTGGTCAGTTGTCGGTTGTCAGTTGTTTCCTCGCCGCTTAACTCGAATCCTGATCTTTAGATGGCCGCTTAGCGCAGCACAAACAACTGACAACGGACGACTGACGACGGACATTTTTCGCCATGAGTGAGAACAAGACGGACAAAGAGTTGGCTTTCCTGCACGACCTGTACATCGCAACCGACTGGGGCGAACGTTTCGCGGGCTTGCTCGATGATCATGTGCAAGTGCCGAAAGCCGGCCACGCGCTCTACGTCGCGGCGGGCACGGGCGGCCACGCGCTCGCGCTCAAAGAACGCGCGGGTCAGGACATGACTCTGATCGGCGTGGACGAGAGCGAAGCGCGACTCGCGCTGGCGCGGGCGAAGGCGGCGGCGACGAAGTTGGACGAGGTGACGGAGTTTCGCGCCGCGCAACTGGAAGCGTTGTCGTTCGAGGATGAGCAGTTCGATCTCGTCATCGCCGATGCTTCGCTCGTTGCGGCGGAGCGTCTGCCGGAGATGTTGGCCGAGATGGTGCGCGTCGCCGTGCCGGGCGCGACCGTGGCCTTCACGCTGCCGACCGCTTCCAGTTTCGGCGAATTCTATTCGATCTACTGGGAAGCATTGATGAACGCGGAGATGCTCGACCTGTCGCCCGTCGTGGAACAATTGATCACGGAACGCCCGACCGTCGCCGAGGTGGAAACACTGGCGGCGCGTGAAGGTCTGGACTTGGTGCAAACGTGGACGAACATCGAGGAGTTCGACTACGAATCGGGCGAAGAATTTCTCAACGCGCCGCTCGTCAGGGATTTCCTCTTGGAGAGTTGGCTCGAACCGCTCGGCGAAGACGACGCGGGGCGCACGCGCGTCCTGGCGGAAGTCAAACGAATTATTGACGAGGAGCGCAACGAGGCCGCCTTCTCGCTCACCGTCAAGGCCACGCTGGTGCTGGGGCAAAAGGCCGCCTGACCCGACCCCGCGGGCGTAAACCAAAGAGTCGCCGCCATCCTCTCCGGAGAGAACGGCGGCGACTCTTTCTCAAGTCGGGCGCAAGAAGAAGAAGGCCGTGCGCGGTTCAGCGCGGCTTGTCGGCGGTGTACTTGTCGGAGGAAAGTTCGTCTTCTCTGCGGGCTGACTCGGACGCGCCGAGACGTTCGCGGCGGCGCGCGGCTTCGATCCGCGCCTCCTCGTCGGCTTCGTCCAATCCGTCTTTGAAGGCGCGTTTGCTTTGTCCGAGAGCCTTGGCAAGTTGCGGCAGACGGCTCGCGCCGAAGAGGACGAAGACGATCAGGAGAATGATCAGCAGTTCCTGCGTCCCGAATCCGATGGCTAGTGTCGTTTCATTCATTCGCTGAAATCCTTTACAGGTGAACCGGCGAGGCCGACAAAACTTTTCCGCCGCGCCGCCGCTATTCGTCCGAGCCTTCCGTGTCGGACTCGTAAAAAAGATACTTGCGCCACGTTTGATCCGCGCGTCCCAGGTAGCGCATGATCTGGCGGCTGACGTGGAGCGAGAAGCCGCGCGGGTGACGAACGAGATGCATCCCCGCTTCCTCCGGCGTGCGGCTGCCTTTGCGATGATTGCAGCGTTTGCAGCAGGCCACGAGATTATCCCACGTTGACTCGCCGCCGCGCGAACGCGGGTAGACGTGGTCGAGCGTCAGGTCGGAGGGCGGCAGTTGCTTGGCGCAATACTGGCACGTCGAGTGGTCGCGCAGCAAAATGTTCTTGCGCGACAGCGAGCGATTTTTGAAGGGGATATGAATGTACTCGGTCAGGCGGATGACGGACGGCGCGTGCATCGTCACTCGCGCCGAGTGCAGCATATGCCCGTTGTGTTCTTCGATGCGCGCCACGCCTTTAAAGATCATCACCACCGCGCGCCGTTCCGAACACACGTTGATCGGCTCGAATGATGCGTTCAGGACTAAAACCCGTCCATTCATATTGCTTAAAGATAGTACAGAAGCGAGTGACAAGTAACAAGCGACAGGTGACAGGTTAAAACGACTTGATCTTCCAACCTGTCACCCGTCACCTGTCACCCGTCGCTGTTCTAAATCGGTCTGTGGCTTCGACGAGCGCGCTGCGCGTGCCGGGTTCGAGCGCGGAGTGACCGGCGTCGGGGATGACTTTTAAGTCGGCCTCCGGCCACGCGCGGTGGAGTTCCCACGCGCTCACGAGCGGGCACACCACGTCGTAACGCCCCTGCACGATGACGGCCGGGATGTGCCGAATCCGCCCGACGTTTTCGATCAGATAATTGTCCGTGTCGAAGAAGGCGTTGTTCATGAAGTAGTGACACTCGATGCGCGCGAAGGCGAGCGCAAATTGCGGGTCGCCGAAGTGCGCGATTAAATCTTCGTCCGGGTAGAGTTTCGACGTGCTGCCTTCCCAGATGCTCCACGCGCGCGCCGCTTCGAGCCGCGCCGTCTCGTCGTCGCTCGTCAGGCGGCGATGAAACGCGCCGAGCAGGTCGCCCCGCTCCGCCTCCGGGATGACTTTAACGTAGTGCTCCCACGCATCCGGGTAGATCGCGCTCGCGCCCTCCTGATAGAACCAGCGTATCTCTTTCGGCCGGCAGAGGAAGATGCCGCGCAAGACTAGAGCGCGCGCCCGTTCGGGGTGCGTCTGCGCGTAGGCGAGAGCCAGCGTGCTGCCCCACGAACCGCCGAACACAACCCAACTTTCGATCCCTAAATGACGGCGGATCGTCTCGATGTCGGCGACGAGATGCCACGTCGTGTTCTCTTCCAAATTCGCGTGCGGCGTGCTCTGCCCCGAACCGCGCTGGTCGAACAGCACGATGCGGTAGGCCGCCGGGTCGAAGAAGCGACGATAATCGGGGACGGTGCCGCCGCCGGGGCCGCCGTGCAGGAAGACGACGGGCACGCCTTCCGGGTTGCCGCTCTGCTCGTAGTAGAGCGTGTGCACAGGCGACACGGGCAACCGGCCTCGGTCGTAGGGTTCAATCGCGGGATAGAGGTCTCTCATGGGCACATCATACAGAGGTCTGAGGCCGAAGGGCAAAAGCAGAGGCCGGAGATGAGAGGCGAGAGGCCGGTAAAAAACCCGCCCCGTGTTTCGACTAACCGCCGACCTCTCGCCTCTCGTCTCCGCCTTCAGGCTTGCGCCACGGTTAAGACGAACACCTCGAACGCGCCCGCCTCCCGAAGAGTTTGCGCGCAGGCGGAGACGGTCGCGCCCGTCGTGAACACGTCGTCGATGAGCAGGATGCGTTCGCCTTCGACCAGCCGCGGGCGTTCGACGCGAAACGCGCGCTCCACCGTTTCGCGCCGCCCCCGCGCATCCATCCCGGCGCGGTGGCGCGACGCATGCACGGTGCGCACGACGCTCCATTCGTCGAGCGGCAATTTAGAGAGCGTCGCCAGCGCGCGCGCGAGCAGCGTCGCTTGATTGAAGCCGCGCTCGCGTTCGCGCTCGGCGTGGAGCGGGACGGGCACGATGCGCGTGGCCGCGTCGAGCGGCGGGCGGCGGGCGGCGTCGAAAAGCAATCGCGCGAGACGCGCCGACACGTGCGGCTCGCGCTTCAAAGTCAAAATCGACGCGCGCAAGGCTCCTTCATATTTGCCGACCGCACGCGCCGCCGTGAACCCGGCCGCGTCGCAACGGCGGCAACGCACGTCCGCCCTTTTCTCCGGCGGCACGCTTCCCACGGCCGGCGCGCCGCACTTCCAGCAGCAAGTCTCATCGCCGTCGAAGACGGTCGTCACCCGCCAGCACGCCGCACACGCGGGCGCGTCGCCGCGCGCCTCCACGCTGGCCGCGCCGCACGCCGCGCAGCGCAGCGGGTAGACGAGCGCGAGCGTCGCGTCGGCGAGCGCGTCGAGTTGCCGGGTCAGCCACATCGGCCTCAGTTTACCCGCGCCCCGGCCGTTTGCGCGAGCATAAACGGCGACAGCCCTCCGATTCGAACTCGTCCGAATCGGAGGGCTGTCGCCGTTCTCTAACGCGTGGCGCGCGTTTATTCTTCTTCCGGGTTCAACAACCCGCGCTCCTGCAAATCCTGACACTTGAGACAGAAGCGCGCCCACGGCACGGCTTCCAGACGCCTCTCCTGCACCGGCTCGCCGCAGTTGACGCACTCGCCGAAACCGCCCGTCTCGATGCGCAGCAACGCCTCGTCAATCAACGCGAGCAGGCCGCGGTCGTTGGCCGACATCGAGATCAACAGTTCCTTCGTGTAGGCGTTGGCGGCCATGTCGGCGGGGTCTTGCGTGGCTTCGAGGTCGCGCTCGCGGCTCGACATCTCGGCCTCCGTCACCTGACGGAACAAACCCTCGCGCCGTTCCAATAAACGATCACGGTATGATTTCAATTTACGCTTATCCATTTTTATGTCCCTCTCTTAAACCCTACTTGTTCCGCACCATCTTGATTTCAAATAAAACGCGGGCGCGCGACAAAGGTTTCACCCGGCGCGCTCATTTCTGGTATGGCAGCCCGTGCATGATCGTGTAGGCGCGATAGAGCTGTTCGACCAGCACGACGCGAGCCATCTCGTGCGTCAGGGTCAGCCGCGACAGAGACCAACGCACGTCCGCTCCGGCTTTCAACTCCGCCCCTACTCCGAGATGCCCGCCGATGACGAACGCGATCTCCTTCTTCCCTTCCAACTGCCAACGCTCCACCTGCGCCGCCAACTCCGGCGAACTCCACTCGCGCCGCCCCTCCACATCCAACAGCACCGTCACACCGTCCGCCCGCGAGAGCGCGCCCGCGATGCGCTTGCTCTCTTCCTCGATGACGCCGCGCTCGTCGCCGCTCGCGCTCTCGCGCAGTTCCGTCACCTCACAACGAACGAACCGTCCCAGCCTTTGCAAGTAGTCGCCGACGAGCGCGCGCACATGCTCGTTCTTCGTCTTGCCGACCCAAATGAGACGAATACGCATTAACTAAGGGATGAAGGATGAGGGATGAGGGATGAATGAAGAAACTACGCAACTCGATTCATCCCGTCTTGTTCATCCCTCATCCCTCATCCTTCATCCCTCTCTTATCCCTCATCCTTCATCCCTCCCGTACCGCGCCAGTTTCTCGTAGAGATTCTTGCGGCTGATACCGAGCAGGCGCGCGGCCTCGGATTTGTTGCCGCGCGCGGCGGCGAGCGTTTCGGCGATGTAAGCGGCTTCGAGTTCGGCGAGCGTCATGCGCGCCTCCCGCCTTCTTTGCAGCGACGCCGCGGCGCGCACCGATTCCGGCAAATGCTCAACTTCGACGCGCTCGCCGTCGGCCACGATAACGGCACGCTCTAAGACGTGCGCCAGTTCCCTGACGTTGCCGGGGTAGTCGTAAGTTTCCAGCAACCCCATCGCGTCAGGCTCGATTTTGAGAGCGCGCCGCCCGTGCTTCGCGGCATAAGTTTGCAAAAAACCCCGCGCCAGTTTCCGTATGTCCTCGCGGCGCTCGCGCAAAGGGGGCACGTTAATGCAGACGACGTTCAAACGGTAGAACAAATCCGGGCGAAATGCCCGACGCCTGACGGCCTCGTCCAGATCAACGTTCGTCAGCGCGACGAGCCGCGCGTCCACGCGCACCGTGCGCCGGCCTCCCAGCCGCTCGAATTCGCGCTGTTCGATGACGCGCAGCAGTTTCGCCTGCGCATCGGTCGAGAGGTGCGCGATTTCGTCGAGCACGAGCGTTCCCTTGTGCGCGGCTTCGAGCCGTCCGGGCTTCGACTCGTTCGCGCCCGTGAACGCGCCGCGCTCGTAGCCGAACAATTCCGCCTCCAACAACTCGGCGGGCAGCGCGGCGCAGTCAATCTTCACAAACGACCCGGCCGCACGTTTCGACTGCCGGTGGACGTGAAGCGCGAGCGCATCTTTGCCCGCGCCCGATTCGCCCGTGATGAGAACGTTGGCGTCCGTCGCTGCGACGCGAACGGCGAGACGCACGGCCTCGCGCATCGCCGCCGAATGCGCCACGAGTTCGGTCACGAGTCGTTTCTCAAAGAAGCTGCCGCGTCGCCCGCCCCGCCTTCACCTCCCGCGCCCGCGCCCGCCTCCGCCTGCACATCGGCGGGCAGCGGAACGCGCCTGCCCTCGCGCCAGAGCCTTTCGAGATCGTAGAAGCGGCGCGACTTGTCTTCAAAGATGTGGACGATGAAATCGCCGTAATCCACCAGCACCCACTCGGCCGTCTGGTAGCCTTCGATGCGTTCGGCGCGCGTGCCCTCGCGCTTCAAACGCTCCGTGACCTCGTCGGCGATGGCTTGCACCTGACGCGCGTTCGTGCCGCTCGCGATCAGGAAATAATCCGTGAAGGTGGCGATGGGGCGCAGGTCGAGCACCACCAGATCGTGCGCCTTCTTGTCGCTCGCCGCGCGGAGCGCGCTCTCGATGCGCTCGTCCAAACCTTTATCGCTCGCCGCCGTCGCGGCGTCCGCGTCCGGCTCGTCCGGCGTGGCCGTCGTGGCCGACGCGCCCCGGTCGGTCTCTTTCTTCAATGCCGCGCGTTTCTTAGTCGTGACCGCGTCCTCTTCCGGCGTTGTGTCGTTCTGTTTCATGCGCCTCTCTGTAGAGCCTGTATTTTTTGATGTATTCCGCCACAGGCTGCGGCACTCCAATGCTTCCCACTGGTTCCTCGCCCGCCTCCCGCACGGCGCGGCGAATGTCGCTCGACGCGATCTCCATTTTTACCGCGTCGGTGAAATAAATCTTCGGCTCTCCCGTTAGTTCAATCGCCCGCCCGTCTCGCGCGCCGGAAGCTGCGCCCCGTCGCAGGTCAACGATCCGCCCGCGCGCCTCGTTCGTGACGTGCCCCGTCGGCAGGTCATAACCCGGCCGGGTGACGACGACGTGCGCGACGAGCGCAAGGAGCCGTTCCCACTCGCGCCATGTCGCGATCTCCTCCCACGAATCCGCGCCCATCACGAACAGGAAGCGCGCGCCCGGCAGCGCGTCTTTGAGCCGCGCAATCGTCTCCACCGTGTAGGGCTTTTCCGGCTCGTCGAGTTCGACGGTGGAGACGCGGAAGCGAGCCTCGCTTTGCGTCGCCAGCGCGAGCATCGCGTAACGATGCAGCGGCGAGGCGGGCGCGACGCGGCGACGTTTGTGCGGCGCGACGTGCGCCGGGATGAAAAGAACTTCATCGAGCGCAAACAACTTCAACAACTCGCGCGCCACCGCCATGTGGCCGTCATGCACGGGATCGAACGTGCCGCCGTAGAGCGCGATGCGGGCGTGGCTGCTGCTGCTGCTCCTACGCTTCGCCTCCATACCTCTTAATCCGACGGCGTCGGCGTGTGGTTCTCGTCCCACCCCGTTGCGGTCGCCGCTTCCGCGCGCTCCCGCGCCTCCGTCCGCAAAGCCCTCTCGCCCTCGCTCAAGGCGTCCAACGCCTGCGAGATGGCATAGACGAGTTCGCGCACGCCCGTGTTCGTGACCGAGGAAATCTCGTAAAAATCCCGCCCGTCCGCGGTCGCGCGACGGCGCAGATGCTCCAGACGCTCCGGCTCGTCGAGCGCGTCGAGTTTCGTCGCCACGACGATCTGCGGGCGTTCGGCGAGCTGCGCGTCGTAGGCGCGCAACTCACGGTTGATCGCTTCGTAATCCCCGACGGCGTCGCGCCCCGACACGGAAGAAACGTCCACGAGATGCAACAACAGTTTCGTCCGCTCGATGTGGCGCAGGAAGCGGTCGCCTAAGCCCGCCCCCTCGTGCGCGCCCTCGATCAAACCGGGAATGTCGGCGATGACGAAGGTGCGGAAGTCGCCGAGATCAACCACGCCGAGGTGCGGTTCGAGCGTCGTGAAGGGGTAGTCTGCGATCTTCGGCCGGGCGGCCGAGACGGTCGAGATCAAAGTTGACTTGCCCGCGTTCGGGAAGCCGACGAGGCCGACATCGGCCAGCAGTTTCAATTCGAGTTGCAACTCGCGTTCTTCGCCGGGGCTGCCTTCCTGATGATAGCGCGGCGCGCGGTTGGTCGAAGTGGCGAAGTGGGAGTTGCCGAAGCCGCCGCGCCCGCCTTTAGCCGCCAGCCAACGCTGCCCCTCTTCCGCCAGGTCGCACATGAGGTCGCCCGTCACCGCGTCGTAGATTTGCGTGCCGACGGGGACGCGCACCGTCACGTCTTCGCCCTCGCGCCCCGAACGGTTCGAGCCTTCGCCGTGTCGCCCGCGATCCGCGCTGTGCTCAGGGTTATAACGCAGGTGCAAGAGCGTGTTGACGCCCGTGTCGGCCACGAGCCACACGTCGCCGCCCTTGCCGCCCTCGCCGCCCGAAGGCCCGCCGCGCGGCACGAACTTCTCACGCCGGAAGGCCGTCACGCCGTTGCCGCCGTGCCCGCCGCTGACGCGAATTTTGACTCGATCAATAAACATTAAAAACGTCAGTTGTCAGTTGTCAGTTGTCAGTTGTTTAGTGACTATCACACAAGTTGCTAAAGATTAGTATTGAACAACTGACAACTGACAACTGACCACGGACAGCTTTTCCTTCACAAAAGGAAAGGACGCCCGACGCTTGTTCGTTCGAGCAGGCGCGGGCGTCGCAAAGTAACGGTTGAATGACTGCTCGGTTAAGCGGCTACGGCCTCCGGCGCGGCCGCTGCTGCGGCGGCCGCCTCCGCGGCGTAGACGCTGATGAACTTGCCTTGCCGTCCTTTATCTTCAAACTTGACAATACCGTCGATCAAGGCAAACAACGTGTCGTCTTTGCCGCGTCCGACATTCTTGCCCGGCTTCCATTTCGTGCCGCGCTGGCGCGCCAGAATGTTGCCGCCGAGCACCCGCTCGCCGCCGAACTTTTTCAGCCCCAGCCGCTGCGACTGCGAATCACGGCCGTTACGCGAACTGCCGACTCCCTTTTTATGTGCCATTGCTCAACCTCGAAAACTTGTCAGTTGTCCGTTGCCCGTTGTTCTTCGTCCATCGTCAGTGGCTCAATTCCGTCTTGAGCGACTCGTTTAGAAAGCCGCAGGCAACGGACAACCGGCTACCGACAACGGACAGCTTTATCCAATCGAATCAATCTTCACCGCCGTGTAATTTTGCCGGTGGCCTTGGGTGCGCTTGTACTGTTTGCGGCGTTTCATCTTGAAGACGATGATCTTGTCGCCGCGCCCGTGCTCGACGATGGTGCCCGCCACCCGCGCGCCGTCGACGATGGGCGCACCGACCCGCGTCTCGTTGTCGCCGCCGAGGACGAGCACGTCGAACTCGACGGTCTTCCCCGCCTCTTCGTTCAACGAAGGCAGGCGCACCGTCTCGCCTTCCGCGACGCGAAACTGCTTGCCGCCCGATCTGATAATTGCGTAAGACATCTCTTTACTCTCCTCAGACGCGAAAATCCCCTATGGGAAAGTCGTTCATTATAAAGGCTGCCAGGCACCCGGTCAACGCGCCGAAAGCCTCCGCGCGCCGCCTCAGGCTTTAGCGATCTTGACGCCGCCCGCGCCGTGCTGCCGCTCAAAAAACTCTTCCAAAAACTTGGTCGAAAAGTTGCCCGACTGAAACTGCGGATCGTCCATGATCTTCAGGTGCAGCGGGATCGTCGTCTTGATCCCCTCGATCACCATCGATTCGAGCGCGCGGCGCATGCGTGCCACCGCCAACTCGCGCGTGCGCGCATGAACGATCAATTTCGCGATCAGCGAATCGTAGTAGGGCGGCACGAAATAGCCGGGGTAGATGGCCGTGTCCACGCGCACGCCGGGGCCGCCCGGTATGTTGCAGGCCGTGATGAGTCCCGGCGAAGGGGTGAATTTCTCGGAGTCTTCGGCGTTGATGCGGCACTCGATGGAGTGCCCGGCGAAGATCACGTCCTCCTGCCGGAAGGCCAACTCCTCGCCCTCGGCGACGCGTATCTGATTGCGCACGATGTCGGCCAGCGTGATCATCTCCGTCACGGGATGCTCGACCTGCACGCGCGTGTTCATCTCCATGAAGTAGAAGCTGCCGTCTTCGTCGAGCAAAAACTCGACCGTGCCCGCGTTCGAATAACCGACGCGCTTGCAGGCTTCGACCGCCACCCTCCCCATCTGCTCGCGCAACTCGCGCGAGAGCGCGGGCGAGGGAGCTTCTTCAATGAGTTTCTGGTGGCGACGCTGCACCGAACAATCGCGCTCGCCGAGGTGGACGCAGTTGCCGAACTCGTCGGCCATCACCTGAATTTCCACGTGGCGCGGCCGCTCGATGTAGCGTTCGATATACACGTCGCCGTTCTTGAAGGCGGAGAGGGCTTCGTTCGAGGCCGTCTCCAACGCCTGACCGAGTTCGGCTTCGGTGCGCACGATGCGCATGCCGCGCCCGCCGCCGCCGGCAGAAGCCTTGATGATGACGGGGAAGCCGATCTCGCGCGCGAGCCTGATGGCCTCTTCCTCCGTCTCCAGCGGGTCGGGGCTGCCCGGCAGAATCGGCACGCCCGCCTCTTTCATCGCGCGCCGCGCCTCCACCTTATCGCCCATCAGCTTGATGACGGACGAACGCGGCCCGATGAACTTGATGTTGCACGCCTCGCAAATCTCCGCGAAGTAGGACGACTCGGCGAGGAAGCCGTAACCCGGATGAATCGCATCGACGTTCGTGATCTCCGCCGCGCTGATAACGGCGGGGATGTTCAAATAACTCTGCGTCGAAGGCGGCGGGCCGATGCAGATGGATTGATCCGCGAAACGCACATGCAGCGAATCGCGATCCGCCTGCGAGTACACCGCGACTGTCTGGATGCCCATCTCCTTGCACGCCCAGATAATCCGGCACGCGATCTCGCCGCGGTTCGCGATCAGAATCTTCCGAAATTTGCGCGGGGCGATTGCCATAATGAATTGTCGGTGGTCAGTGGTCAGTGGTCAGTTGTTTTTGTGCCGCTCGATGTCGAATGATTCACCTACAGCTTAACGTTGGTCGAGCACAGGCAACGGGCAACTGACCACGGACGACTGACGGTTTTCATTTCTTGATCCCGAACAACGCCTGCCCGTATTCGACGGGTTGGCCGTTCTCCACGTAAATCTTTTCAATCGTGCCGCTGACTTCGGCCTGTATCTCGTTCATCAACTTCATCGCCTCGATGATACAGACCACCGTCTCCGGTTCGACCCGGCTGCCTTGGTTGACGAACACGTCCGAGGTCGGCGACGGCGAGCGGTAAAACGTGCCGACGATGGGCGAAGTGATCTTGAACAAATCTTCAACCGCGCTTGGCGCATCGGCCGCGGCCGTCGCGGCCGTTGCCGACGGCGCGGCGTGCCCGCCGGGCGCGGCGTTCGAGACCGGTGGCGGCGGCGGCGCGGGAGTTGCGGAAGGCGCAGGGAACGGGATCACCGAGCCGGTCGCGCTGCCCGTCGCGGGCGGCGGAGCTTGCTGCGGGTACGTGTTGCGGCTGAGTCGCAGGCGAAAGCCTTCCTTCTCGATCTCAAACTCGGTGAAGCCCTGCGCGGCGATCAAGTCGGCCAACTCGCGCAACTCGTCCATGTTGATCGAAGTTTCGGAACGGCGCGAGGCCGGTTGACCCTCGCGCTCGCCGCGATGCCGCCGGCGCGAGCTGCCATGACGACCGCCGCCGCCGCCGAGGCCGCCGCTGTCGCCGCGCCGCGTATCGGCAGACGATTGTTGTTGTTGTTGCTGGCGCGTGTTGCCGCCTTCCCTGCTGTCGCTCGACTGGCTGCCGGCTGCCGCGGCCGCCGCGGCTTCTTCGGGTCTCTTTTCGTCGCTCATATTCGGTTACACCTCCGCGCTGCTTGAGTTTCCAGCAATCTCTCCTGCTTGGCGTTGGTAGAGCAAAATCAAAGCCCCGTCCCGCTGACGGCTCAGTTCGAGAACCTCTAGCGCGCACGGGGGAATTGGGGCTGGCGGTGGGCGAGACAAAGGGCGCGCTCGCTCGTTTTACACGCGAAGCGCGCCCCGCTCGGCACTAACTCTAATTATCCGTGTCTTTCTCGGCGGCCGTCGATTCGGTCTTCTGCGACCGCCGACCGCCGCTGCCCGCTTTATCCGCGTCCTTCACGTCCTCGCCGCCGGTCTTCCCGCGACCACGCGCCGCCGTCGTCTCTTCCTTCTCGAAAGTCTTGTCCGCCTTACGACCGCCGCGACGGCCGCCTTCGGCCTCGCCCGACTTCGACGCGCGAGCCGACTTCCGCTTGTCCGACGTGACGGACTTGGCGCGCTTCTCGGTCTGCTTCGCGGCTTCCACCTCGTTCGGGCTGCCGACGAGTTCGATGATGGCGAGTTCGGCGTTGTCGCCGTCGCGCCGTCCGAGTTTGATGATGCGCGTGTAGCCGCCCGGACGATCTCTGTAACGCTCGCCGAGTTCGCCGAAGAGACGTTTGACGGCCGCCACGCCCGCCGTGCGCACCGGGGGCACCACGCCGCGCCGTCCCGTCTCGCTCTTGTGCTGGCGGTTGCCCGAATGGAAGAACGCCGCGGCCTGCCGGCGCAAGTGGACGGCCTGCACCGCCGCGTCGTCGCCCGTCAACCCTTGCGCCTTGCGCGAGAGCGTGATCACGCGCTCGATGAACGGGCGCAGTTCCTTCGCCTTCGGCAGCGTGGTCACGAGACGCTCGTTGCGCGCGTTGATGAGTGAAGTCGCGAGGTTGCGCAACAGGGAGAGGCGGTGCTCGGTCGTCCGCCCCAGTTTGCGATGTGCTTTCAGATGTCGCATAGCTTTATTCTTAAAGTGACAAGTGACAGGTGACAAGTGACAAGTTGAAGACAAGTTCTTGTTTTAACTTGTCACTTGTCACCCGTCACTCGTCACTGAATTTTAAAGGTCGTCGTCGTCATCGGCGAAGTCGCTGATGTCGGAATCGCGCCCGCCGGTTCCCGGTATCGGGTTGCCCTGTTCGTCAAATTCCATGCCGAAATCCAAGCCCATCCCGTGCAGGATGTCCTTGATTTCGTTCAGCGATTTCTTGCCGAAATTCTTCGTCGCCAGCATCTCGCGCTCCGAACGCTGC
>DASQNL010000081.1:0-2775 GCA_035644995.1 Pyrinomonadaceae bacterium
CCACGGCACACTCTCGTTGCTCATCTCTGGCCGCTTGCGCAAAAAGTCGTTGGCGAGCGAGAGCGCCGCCGGATCGTCCTTCTGATCCGCAAAAATTTTGGCCTCGCGCCTGGCCTCTTCCGTCATGCCGAGTTTGCGATAGACGAGCATGAGGTTGTAGTGCGCGCCCGTGTCTTCGGGGTCAATCGAGAGCACCTGCTCGTAGCAGTGGCGCGCGCCTTTGAAGTCGCGTTTGATCTTGCATAGCTCGCCGAGTTGCTGCCACGACTGGCGGTCGCGCGGGTAGGCTTCGAGCACACGTTTCAGGTTCGCTTCGGCCACATCCAACTCGCCGCGACGCATGTGGATGCGCGTGCGCTGGAAGAGTGCGCGCAGGTTGTTCGGGTTCGCGGCGAGCACTTCGTCGAGCAGCCGCGCCGCCGCGTCGAACTGTTCGAGTTCAAAGAGCGCGATGGCGCGGTTGACCTTCGCCATCGGGCGATAAGCTTCGTCGAGTTCGGCGGCGCGCGCGAAGGCTTCGGCGGAGAGCGCGTACTGCCTGTGATCGAGGAGCGCGATGCCGTAGTTGTTCCAGCGCCGCCAGTCGGGCATGACGCCTTTGGCGTTCGGCACGAAGGGCTGCGCCGCGTTTTCGCCGACGCGCAGAGCGTACTCGGTCGTCGCCATCGTCACAATCGGATAATCGACGGGCTTGCCGAGCGCGTAGTCTTGAAAGACGCGCGTAAAACGTCGGTAGCGCACGCGCGCCGTCAGGGTTAGCTTGCCTTGCAGGTTGGCGGGCACGTTGAATTGATAACGCGCGAGATCGCTTCGACCCGACTGTATCTGGTTGTTCTGCGCGACGACTTTCGTGCGCCAGATGTGATGGCGGTCGTTGAACGAGCCGTCGGCTTTGACGAGATAAGTTTTGTAGTTGTGCGCCGAATCGTCGAGATGCCCGTTCGGTTTGATGAAGCCGGAATTGTAGAGCACCTTGCCCGCTTCGTCTTTAACTGTGAACTCGACGTAGGCTTCATAGAAATCGCGCAGTTCGGGCGGGAACGAGTGGCCGATGTTCTTGTTGGTGATGACCACATCGGCGGTCAACTGATCACCCGCGTCGAGTTGAAAGCGGCTGCGGTTGACGGGCGCGATGAACTCTGTCGCGCCGCTCTGCGCGCTGCGGCGTGTGACGGCGAAGATGTCTATGCCGACGGCGTCGGCCTCCAGGAATTTGCGTACGGCGTCGAGTTGCTCAGGCCACTTGTAAAAGAACGGGATGGCGGTGTTGGCCGCAGGCCAGCGGTGCGAACTGAGTTTGCCTTCCTTCGCCGCCACGTCGAAGAGCGGCGCGTCCTCCTTCTTCATGTGACACGAATTGCAGGACTCTCTGTCGCGCGTGTAGAAGGGGTGCGGCGACTCCTTCGAGAAAGAGGACTGCTGGAACTCGTCGCCGACGGAGAAGGCGCGCAGGAACTTGTAGTCGTTCAACTGGTGCGGCACCTGCGACTTGTGGCAAGCGGCGCAAAACTCCGTGGACTTCAAGAGCGGGCGCATCATCGCGCGGCGGTGCGAGGGCACGTCGTCGAGGATTTCCTGATCGGCGACGTTTAAGAGGCGCGTGCCGTCTTCGCGCACGAGCAGAGCGGGTTCGGCCATGACGTAGCCGCCGACGCCGCGCCCCGTGCCCGCTTGAATCGAGTGGCAGGCGATGCAGGAGACGCCGTCTTCGTCGAAGGGGCGTTTGACTTTCGCGTTTTTGGTGAGCGCACCGGAGAAGAGTGCGGCGGGGTTGTGGCACGCCTCGCAGTGACGCGTGAACTCGATGCCGCGCTGCGAGATCAAGTCCTTGACGTTCTTCTGGTAGAAGGGTTCGCGGAAGGCGTTGCGGTGCGCGGATTGAAGCCACTGCGCGTGCGAGTCCGTGTGGCACTTACTGCAACGGTCTGCGGCGATGAACATCTCGGCGGGGATGAACTTGCCGGTCGCGGTCGTCGCGTTCGAGGGGAGGAAGGGGTTCGCGCCGAATTTGAAGTCGTAGTTCTTCGCGATCTCTTCGTGGTAGGCGTTCACGGCGTCGGCGTTGTTGAGTCCGGCGTTTGCGGCGCGCACGACGAGGAAGACTGCGCCGAGCGCGAGGAAGAAGACCGCGACGCCGACGATGCGACGGCGATCCTGCGCGGTCAGGACGGGAGAAGTGGGAAGACTCGAATGCTGGCTCATTGCCCGGCTCCGTAAAATAACTCTGGATGAAATGGATTGAACGAACGGACTGTGGGAGGCCGCCGCGCTGGACGCTCGCGCCGACCTGTAACTTACAAACTTCTCGGACGACTCATTCTAACCGCAAACACCCGACCAACAAAACCGCGCGTCTCTAAAAACATATTTCTACTGTCACGTACGCACTGACGGCCTACTCGTGCGGCGGCTTGACGCCTTCGCCCGCGACGGAGGCGGGGAGCGGGGCGGGCGCGGCACGGTCGCCTTCGTCGGAGTTGGACGCCGCGTTGTTGTCGCCGCCGAGCGGTGTCGGGTCGTGTTTGCGCGCCTCCTCGAAGCGTTTGAAGATGGCGAGTTCGCGGTCGGCGTCCGTCTTGCGCTTGAGACGCGAGTAGGCTGTGAACAGTTGATAGTGGATGCCGGGGTCGTTCGCGTTCAACTCGACGCCGCGCTCCAGGAGCGGCAGAGCCTCCTCGTAACGTTTGAGTTTGACGAGCAGGCGACCGAGATCATGATGGGCGGCGAAATTTTTCGGGTCGAGCGCGATAGCGCGACGGAGCAGGCGCTCGGACT
>DASQNL010000082.1:0-1764 GCA_035644995.1 Pyrinomonadaceae bacterium
TGGAGCGAGGGCGTCGCGAGCACCGTGTCGCCGATGGAACGCAGGCGCACGACGAGCACGCGGCGCACCTTGCTCCAATCCCAGCGCGGCGGGGCGAGCGGTTGCGGCTCACGTTCTAACGCACGCGCGCCCGCGAGTTGAGTCTGTGTGCGCGGCGGCGTTGATGAGGTTTGTAAAGCGTTCATCTCAAGCGGAGGGCGCGGCGGCGTTGGTCTCCTCGTCGTCCTCAATCGTCGCCTTGTCGGGCAGCATCATCGGCATGTCGTCCTCAATCGGGTAAGCGCGCCTGCAACTCGGACACTTGATGGCGCTCCCGTCCTCCTTCAGACGCACCTTCGACCCGCAGGCCGGACAGATCATCATCTCGACAAACTCTTCCGTGATCTTCATGCATGCAAGATTAACAAAGGCGCAACGAAGGGCAAAGGGGAAGGGGGAAAGGGAAAAGGTCAAGACACAATCTTGACGTTTAACTTTGCGCCTTCCCATCTCCTTACTTTGCGCCTTTGCGAGAAAAACAGTTCACGCTGGAGGCGCAAAGCTAAAGCAGAAGGCGCAAAGGTTTGAGTATTGGTTCGCCGCTTCCCTTTCCCCCTTACCCTTTCCCCCTTACCCTGTCTTCCAGTGTCATCCGAATGCCGTGTTTCGGGCGGAGCGTGATGCGCGGGTGCGGGACGACGGCGTGGCCGGAGACGAGACGCATGCGCCAGCGGCGCGCGATTGCTGCGACGAGGAGCGTGCCCTCCATCCACGCGAAGCCTTCGCCGATACAGCGGCGCGCGCCGCCGCCGAAGGGAAAGTATGAATATTGCGGGCGCGACTCTTTCGCCTCCGGCGTCCAGCGCTCGGGGTCGAAGCGCAAAGGGTCGGGGAAGAAACGCGCGTCGCGGTGCATGACGTACTGGCTCAACAGGACGAGCGCCCCCTTTTCCGCGACCGCGCCGCCGACCGCGTAATCTTTAATTGCAAGCCTGCCGATGACCCACGCCGGAGGATAGAGCCGCATCGACTCGGCCAGGACCATCTCCGTGTAACGAAGGCGCGGGAGGTCTTCTACGGTCGGCAGCCGCCCGCCTTCCAGCACCGCGTCGAGTTCGGCGTGGAGCCGCGCTTCCGCCTCGGGGTTTTGCGCGAGCAGGTACCACGTCCAGGCGAGCGCGTTGGCGGTCGTCTCGTGCCCGGCGAGGAAGATGGTCATCACTTCGTCGCGGAGTTGCTCGTCGCTCATGCCGCCCGACGCGCTATCCTCTTCGTCCTGCGCGACGAGGAGCATGGAGAGCAGGTCGCCGCGGTCTGTGCCGCTCGCGCGGCGTTCTTCGATGATGCGATAGATGACCGCATCGAGCGCGGCGCGTGCGCGCGTGAAGCGGCGGTTGGCGGGGAGCGGGAGGCGTTCCAAGTATTCGGAATAGGGCAGGAGGAGCATCTGGAAGAGTTCGAGAATCTGCGTGAGCGCGCCGCCTATTTCGTCGGCTTCGGATTCAACGTCGGCGTCGAACAGGGTCTTGCCGACGATGGCGAGCGTCAGGCGCATCATCTCGTGCGCGATGTCCCGCGTCTCGCCGTCCTGCCAGCGGTCGCTATCACGCGCGGCGTATTCGACCATCAACGCGCCGTAACTGTCGATGCGCTTGCGATGAAAGGCGGGCTGCGCGAGCCGCCGCTGGCGTCGGTGATATTCGCCCTCGCTCGTCAAAAGCCCTTCGCCGAGCAGACGTTTGGCGCGTTGGAGCGCGCGACCCTTGTGAAAATAGTCGGCGCGTG
>DASQNL010000083.1:0-1613 GCA_035644995.1 Pyrinomonadaceae bacterium
GGAGAGGATGGCGACGGCGACCGCAAAGAGGATCGCGCCGAGCCAGAGGTAAGGCGGCAGCGCGAAGAAGTCCACGTAGGAGACGCCGCGCGGTTGGAGGATGAATCGGTAGGCGAGGCGGTTCGCCACGGCGTCAATCGCCCACCCGGCGAGCGCGCCCGCCACCCCGCCCATCAGACCGATCAAGCCCGCCTCGACGAAGAAGATCAATTTGATCTCCCTGTCCTCCGCGCCGATGGCCTTCATGATGCCGATCTCGCGCGTGCGTTCGAGGATGGACGTGATCATCGTGTTGGCGATGCCGAACGAGGCGACGAGCAAGGAGATGCCGCCGAGCAGCCCGAGCGCGGAGTTGAGAATGAGAAAGACCGTGCGCAACTCTTTCAACTGATCCACGATGGAGAAACTGTCGAAGCCGAGATCGGTCAGACGCTTCTGCACGTCGGGCAACACGTCCGGGTCGGTGACGCGCACGACGGCCAGCGCGTAACCTTCCGCCTCGCCGTCTTTGAGCACGCCGCTCTGGCGCGCCAAACGAAAGGCTACCTCGCTGATCGAGTTGCGATAGGTGCCGGCCCACGCGCGCGCGGCGGGCAGCGGGATGTAGATGCTTGAGACCGGCATCATGCCGCGAAATTTCCGGCCGCCCTGCGCGCCGCCCTCAACCTCCGTCTTCAACACCCCGACGATGCGAAACGTCCGCGCCGCGAGCGCGCCCTCCGGGTCATCCTCCGGCGACGCTTCTTCCAGCGGCAGCCCGAAGAAACTCAAGCCTGCATCGTCACCCTCTCGCTCCCCTCCGGGCTTCGCGCCCGCTTCCTCCGATGCGCCCGTCGCGCTCTGCGCGCCCGCTTCCCCCGGCGCGTTCGCGCCCCTTTTCCCGCCCGCCGCTTCCCTGTCGCCCGGCCGCTCCGCGCTCGCCCCGCCCGGCGCGAGCAGTTCCACAGTTTGCCCCACGGCATCCCCGGCGTTCTCGAAACCGAAGCTGCGCAAAAACGACTCGTCGATCACCGCCTCATCCGCTTCCGGCGAACTGATCATACGTCCCGCGAGATAGGTCTTGAACCGCGTCGCCCCATTGGGCACGAGCGCGCCGCCGACCTGTCTGAGCAGGGCGCGATTGTTGGCGCGCACGTAGGTCGTCAAGTCTATGTGCGGCTCGACCGATGCGACGCCCGCCACCCCGGCGATCTCGGCCAGCGCGTCCTCGGTCAACCTGCGTTCCGGCGTTTGGCGCGCCGGGTCGTGCCTGTCCGCCCGTTCGCGTCGCCCGCGCCCTTCGCGTCCCTCTGTGTCGCCCATCGCCGACGAGACGAGGCCGATGAGGCTGCGCCCACTCACCGTGATCTCGTTGAACAGATCGAGGTCGCGGAAACGCTGCACGGCGTTGCGCTGCAAGCCCAACCCGAACGACATCATCGTCACGATCATCGAAACGCCGACCGCGACGCCGAGCGTCGTCAACCCCGCGCGCAGGCGCGCCTCGCGCAGATTGCGCAACGCGAGCCGGAGAATATCGAAAAACTTCATAGGGAATAATTGCAGGTTGCAAGTTTCAGGTTTCAGGTTTCAAGTTTCAAGACTGAGGTTTTTCATTCTTAAACTTGAAACCT
>DASQNL010000084.1:0-1744 GCA_035644995.1 Pyrinomonadaceae bacterium
CGGCACGCAGGGAATTTTCTACGACGACCCGAAGGTCTTCTTCTTCTCCGCGCATCAATACCCTTGGTATCCGGGCACCGGCTCGCGCGGCGAAAACGGGCAGGGGCGCGGCCGCGGCTATACCCTGAACGTGCCCTTGAAAGCCGGAACCCCGGCGCGCGTTCACCGCAGCACCTTTGACGCCGCGCTCGAAGAGATCGCGGATAAATTCACTCCCGACCTGATCATCATCTCGGCGGGCTTCGACGCCCACGCGGGCGACCCGCTCGGCCAGTTGTTGTTGGCGGACGAAGACTTCGCGGCGATGACGCGCACGGTGAAAGAATGGGCTGAGAACGTGTGCGCCGGGCGCGTCGTCTCCTGCCTCGAAGGCGGCTATAACCTGACGACGCTCGGCGCGACCGCGCTCGCGCACGTCCGCGCGCTCAGTGAGCCGTCCGGTTAAAAGTTGGCGGGAGAAGCAAATTTACCGAAACGCGCGCGGCGTCTCGCCCGTCTGATCAGTCTGAAACACCTCCGTGCGGGAGGACGTACAAGGGGAAAACTTCAGGGCGGCGCGGATTGAAGCAAGAGATGGAAGGCCGGAACCAAACAATCGAACGCGCGCGCGCGTGGCTGCGGCGCGTGATGCCGCGCGCGGCCGTGGCGTCGGCGGCGTTGTTCGTCGTGTGGCTGCTGATTCACAACAGTCGCTTCTACCGCGAAGGCATCGTCGGGCGGTTGTTCACGGTCGCGCTTCTCGTCATCTATTTCACGGGGGCGTATTACGCCCTGATCGGCCTGCGCTGGTTGAAGCAGCGCGTGATGTGGCGCGTGCGGCGGCGGCTGGTCATCACCTATTTATTCGTCGGGCTGACGCCCATCGTGCTGCTCATCACCCTCGCCGCGATGGTCGATTTCGTGGGCTTGAGCCAGGTGATGACGCGCATCGTCCGCGTGCAACTCGTGGACAAGGAGACGCAGGCGCATGCCAACGCGCGCACGCTCGCCGAGGCGTTCTTGCGGCTGCCGCAAAACGGAGAGGGCGGCGCGACAGCGCAACAGGCCTGGCTCGACGAGCGCGTCGCGCTGCTGCAACCATCGCTGCCGGGGGCGCGCGTGGCCGTGTGGAGCAGCAGCGGCGCGGGCGGGCGGCCGGATGAAAGCAAGCCCGCGCAGTTCACGAGCGAGCCGCCCGACGAGCGCGTGCGCGGCGTGGGCGGCGACCAGACGCCGCTCGGCGCCCCGCTGCCCGCGTGGTTGCGCGCGCAGGGCGAGTGGCGCGGCTTCACCTACATGCCGCCGTCGCCTTCGACCACGGAAGCCTTCGGCACGCCCTCGATGCGCGCGTTCGTGCGCGCCCGCGCGGACAACCGCGAAGTGTCTCTGCTGTTCGTCGTGCCCGTGAGCCGCGTGCTCGTCGAGCAACTGCGTTTGAACACAGACCTGCAAGTCCAGCCCTTCTTCCTCGGCGCGGACATCGCCGCCGTCAGGTTCAATCGAGACTGGTGGGGCAGTTCCGTCTCCATCGGGCCGCCGGGGGGCAAGCAGATCAACCGCGAGGCGGAGCGACAGATCGAGATCGCCGAGGGCGCGCGGCGGGTCGTCATCGACTTCAACCGGGATCAGTTGGGCGACGCGGTCAACACGAGTTCGATGATCGTGCTTCCGGCGACGAGTTGGCCGGACGGCGCGGTGTCGCAGCGCGGCGCGTTTCTCTGTAAATTTTCCGCGCTCTCGATGATCAACCAACTCTTCGAGGAGA
>DASQNL010000085.1:0-6413 GCA_035644995.1 Pyrinomonadaceae bacterium
CACGACCGACTTGTCTTCTCTGAGGCCGCTGTAGGCGAAGCCGAAGCGCGGCCCGAAGTTGTTCATATCCGTCTCGGCGAGGTCGCGCCCGCCGGGTGCGCCATCGCCCGCGACGTTGATCCTTTTGGTGACGGGGTCGAAATTCGTCTGCGCGTTGAAGCGTTCGGTCGGCGCGGTGAAGATGTCGTAGCGCAGGCCGAGGTTGAGCGTGAGATCGGGACTCACTTTCCAATCGTCCTGCACGAAGAAAGCGATCTCTTTGCTCGACTGGAGGAAGGGGCCGCCGGGATCGCCGCGCGTCAGGAAGCCGGGGCTGTAGCCGAGCAGGAAGTTGGCGAGCGCGGAGCCGGTGTCGTTCGGGCCGATGCCGTTGTAGTTGCCGGAGACGAACCCGCGATCAATCTGGATGGGGTTGCCGGTCTGCGGGTCGTTCTGGAGCGAAAAGACGTTCGACGTGCCGTACTGGTAGTTGCCCTTCGTGCCGCCGTTGCGCCCGCCGTCGTAGTTGCTGTTCTGACGCACGCGGAAGTCGCCGCCGAACTTGAAGGTCGAACGGCCTTTGACGACCGTCACGGCGTCAACGAAGTTGAAGTTGTTCGAGAGGAAGTAGAACGGCCCGCCGTCGCCGGTGAACTCGGTGGCGCGGTCGGTGCCCGTCAGGTTATCCACGATGCCGACGAGGACGATGCCGCTCGACGTGTTGCTCAGATTGATGTTGCGCGCGCCGAGGGCGGCCGAGACGTTCGGGGCGAATCCGCCCGTGCCGTTGACGCCCGTGTTGAAGATGCCGATCTGCACGCGCGTCACGCCGAAGCGCGCGTCGTTGACGACGGAGGGCGAGAAGCTGTGCGTGTCGCCCATCGTGAAGCCTTTGGCGTTGCCGAACTCGTCGCCCGCCGAAGGGCCGGCCGGGAGATCGTTGCCGTTCGGGGAAGACCCGAGCGGGAAGAAGTTGTCGCGCGAGCGCGCCGAGTCGGACTTGCTGTAGCGGGCGAAGAAAGAGTTGTTGTCCGTGAAGCGGTGATCGATCTTGATGTCGTAGCTGTCGACGTTGGCGCGCTCCGAGCGGTTGGTGCTGAAGTTGCGCCCGGCGCCGGGAAGATTCGGGAGCGGGAAGGCGTTGACGTAGTTCAGGGCGAACGGCGACAGCGCGCCGCACGCGCCGCAGTTACGCAGGTCGTTGCCGGGGATCGGATTGCCCGCCGGGTCGAACAGCGTGCCGGCCGGGGCGGTCACGAGCCGCGTCGTGTTGTTCGGGCCGGGGACGGTGTACCTGACCAAATTGCCGGGCTGGAGCAGTTCGCTGAAGTTGCCGACGCGCATGAGCGCGGTCGGGACGGGAACGTTGGAGGGCGATTCGCCGCCGCCGAAGATGGGCGTGCGGTTGCGCTGGCCGGCCACCGAGACGAAGAAGAAGCTGCGATTGCGGCCGTCGTAGAAATGGGGCGTGCCCTCGCCGAAACGCGGGAGGAAGATGGGGCCGCCGACGACGCCGCCGTAGTTGTGCGTGACGTAGTTCGGGACGGGGGTGTTGGGGTTGTCGAATCTGGAAGCCGCCGCGCTCAGGAAGCGTCCCTGATATTGCTCGAAGGCCGTGCCGTGCACATCGTTGCCGCCGGACTTGATGGTCGTCGAGATGACGCCGCCGCCCGCGCGCCCGCCCTCCGCCGTCGGCACGCTCGATTCTACTTTGAACTCGGCGATGGCGTCCGGGTTCGGGTAGATGGCGATCTGGCCGAACTGCGATTCGTTGTTGTCTACGCCGTCGAGGCGGAAATTATTGTTCGTCGCGCGCGCGCCGTTGACGACGAGGACGGAGCCGCCCGACTCGCGGAAGCGCGTGGACTCGGTGTTGTTCTGGCCGCCGCCGCCCGCGACGAAGTTGCCGCCCCCGCCGAGCAGGCCGAGGTTCGGACGCGTGACGCCCGGCGACAGCGCGGCCAGCAGCGTGAAGTTGCGTTGCGAGATCGGGAGGTCTGTCACCTCGCGCCCCGTGATGAGGTCGCCGCGCACGCTCGTCTCGCTTTCGACAAGGGGGCCTTGATCCGTGACGGTGACGACATCGCCGCCCACCGCGCCGACTTCGAGTTGCGCATCAATCGGCAGCCGCGCGTTGGTCTCAAGTCTGACCGACTCGTTGACCACGGTTCTGAAGCCCGCCGCCTCGATGGTCACACGGTACATGCCGGGGTCGAGATTGGGGATCGTGTAGAGGCCGGACTCGGAGGTCGTGTCTTCGGCCGTGGTGTTGGTAGAGAGATTGACGGCCGTGACTTTCGCGCCGCTGACCAGCCCGCCCTGGGGGTCGGTGATCGTGCCGAGAATCGTGCCTTTATTATTTTGGGCGTGGAGCGACACCGCGGAAGCGGTGAAACAAAAGAGTAGCGCGATGAGTTGAGCGACTCGTCGCGGCCTGATCCGGTGATGTGTCATAGCTAGGCCTCGTGCTGCTGTGGAGATGCCGGCAAGTTGCTGCTCATGAGGGCGCATGCGAGGTTTCGAATAAGGCGTGCGCGCCCCCCGACGGTTTATTGAGAATGAACAACCCTTGGCGAGAAAATGTTAGCCTTTTAGATAGATCGGCCATACGAAAGGACGGTTTGTTGCCTGCCCGAACGAAGATTTTTTAATACAGAATCAACTCCCTGTCAAATCGTTTCGCCCGGCGTCTACCGCCTTTACTCCGGCGGCTGGCGGCCGCGCGCCGTCGAGCAGCCGTGAGGTCGTCCTCGAATAAAGGTCTGCTGCGCCCGGTGAACACCTGCGCGCCGAAAGACGTATTACACACACAATGAAGGAGGCGCACACGGATGACTTGCCCGTCTTGCGGAATAGCTTTGCCGCTGCAACTCAAGTATTGCAATCGCTGCGGAGCGCAACTGACCACCGCCAAGGAAACCGAACTGGTCGCCATCTACGAGAAGCGGATGGAGAGCGAGATGGAAGGTCTCTTTTGGATCACCGTCTTCGGCCTCGGGCTGCTGCTCGGCGGGCTGGTTGTGTTGAAGAAGTCGCTCGACCTCGGCGAAGGGTTATTACTTGCCTACGCGCTCCTGTGTTCGACGGCCTTGGCAGCGTACTTCGGATTGGGCGTCTGGCAGATACGTCGTTTAGCCCGGAGTTCTAAAGAGGCGGCGCGCACTCTTCAGCCGGGACAGGTTGAGACGAACGAACTTCCGCCGTTCAAGACACCGGCGACACTTGAGCCTGCCTTGAGCGTGGCCGAGCACACCACGCGCACCTTGGAGCCGGAACCCGCGCGGCGCAAAACGGGCGCGGAGTCCGCCTTTTAAGCCACTCGACTTTTAAGCCGCCCGCCTTCCGAACTCGCCGCCGGGGCGAACTTCGCTACTCCCGACCCGCAGCGGCCAACCCGCCTTTCGCCTCTTCGATCAACTCGTTATTCGTCTCATAAGAAAGCGGCGCGTCCGTCCCGCCCGTGCCGGAGGCGCGGCGCGGCGGGTAGACGTGAGCCGAGTAGACGGGGTAAGCCTCCGTGCGCAGGTGTGCGAGCATGTGATGACCGCGACGGGCGGCGCGTTCGTGCCTGAGCGCGGAGATGTCCACGGGCGCGACGACGATGCGCTCGCCCGTTCCGGGGCTGGCCTGCGCCAACAGGCGTCCGTCGAAATCAACCACCTGACTTCCGCCCGGCCACGAATACGGCGGGTAGTGGCGCAGGCTCGCGCCCTGATTGGCGGCCACGACGTAGGCCGTATTCTCCAACGCGCGACAGCGGTTGATGATCGTCCACCAGTCCATCGGCTCGGTCGCGCCCCACGGATCCATGTAAGCCGAGACGCGCACCAAAATTTCCGCGCCGTTCGAGGCGAGTTGGCGGATGGCTTCGGGGAACAACCAGTCGTAACAGATGGCGCAGCCGATGCGGCCGATCTCGGTGTCGGCCACGGGAAAGAGCGGCTCGTCGTAATCGGCCAGGTCGTGCGGGCTGGTGTGTACCTCGTAAGGAATCCACGTGTTCACCTTGCGGTACTTGTAGAGCACGCCCTGCGGCCCGATGAGGCACGTCGTATTGAAGACGGCAGTCGGCCACTTCGGATCAACTTCCAGCATCGACCCGCTCTGGATGTAGATGTTGTGCTCGCGCGCCTTTTGCTCCAACAACTCGGTGTGCTCGTTCGGGATGGGCACGGCCAGTTTTTGCCGCAACTCTGCGAGCGTCGGGAAGACCGGCGCGGCGTGCGCGAACTCCGGGAAGACGACGAGCCGCACCGGCAGAAACGGAGCCGCCCCCGCCACCGCCGAATCCACGAGCGACAACATCCGCTCGGTGTTGCGCCGCATCTCGCGCCGCTCAATTGGGTTCGGCTGATCCGTCTGGCAGGCGGCGACGGAATAACGTATGTGTTCCATGATACTAAAAGCCCGGCTACTTGATGACGGAGATGATTATCCCCTGCTGATCCTTTTCCAGCGCGATGATGGTTTGAACAAACTTGAAAAAAGATTTTCCGATCACTTCACGGACGACGATCCGAGAGTTTATCAGTATCGCCTCATGGTCAAGCGTGACAATCGGGAACTCCCGATTCTTTGAACGCTCGTTCGTGTCAAAGCATACCGGATCGTACCGCCCGTCGGCAGGTCGGGCGAATTGAATATATCCGGCACGAAGCGTCACATCGGCGATAACCTTATCTTGGAAGACGGCGTGTGAAAGTTCCTGCTCTACTTCGACATCATTGTTGGCGAACAGCGACAGCGAGTTGACTGCAAAAGCGGGAAACGAGTAACGCGTGACAAGCGAGCGAAAGGAGGCCGGCAGCCGTGCGGGAAGTCTGCTCTCGAATTGTTCGATTCGCGGCACATTGTCCAAAGGGACGACCGGAATCCCGGCCGAACTTACAACGCGGGCGAACCCGTCAACAACCTCGTGTACATTCATAACCCCAAACTTCATTAGTCCTTTATTTCGCCCATCCCTAGCTGAGGCAGCGGCGCGCCGACGACGCGCGTGTTGTAGCGTTCGAGATAGTCGAGGTGCGCGGGCGTCTGCGGGTAAGCGTCCGGCCACTTGTACGGGTATTCCCTCATGCGCCGGAACGGGAGCGGCGCAACCTGTTCGGGGCTGGCCGAGTTGATGTCCATCTCTTTGCTATAGCCGTCGGCATAGAGCAGGAAGGTGCGCGTCCAACCGCGCGGCAGGGGGGCGAGCGCGGTCGCATCGAAGGCGAGCGATAGTTCGTCGCCGGGACGTGAGACGACGAACATGTCGTCCGCCTCGCGCACCAACTCGCGCACGTCGCCCTCGCGCGTGTAGCGACCCGTGAAGACTTTCCACGGCGAGGCCGACGTGACGCGCGTGTAATCGTAGAGGTAAGGTTCGCGCCCGTCCGGCGACGCCTGCGCCGAGAAGCCGCGCCAGCGCAAGTCCGCGCCGGCGGGCGCGAGCCGCGTCAATTGCATGGCCGGGGATGCGTCTGAAGTATCAACCAAAATCCGATCCCAGTAGATGCGCATGTTCGTGACGATGCGCACTTCGCGGCTGCGCGAAAGAAATTTCCCCGTGAGGTCAACGACCACGGTCTGCGGCCGACCGACGGGCACGCCGATTGTCTCGATCACCGTGCGCCAACGTCCGCGCGCGTCTTTCACCTGGAGCGCGGGCGGGCGCAAACTCAGCCCGCGTTGCGCGGCGGCGACGTTGTCGCTTGAGAAGGCGTAGTCCGTCCAGCCCGTGAGCAGCAAGCGCGTTTGCTCTTTCACAGTTCCCTTGCGCGCTTTTTCCTTCAAGCCCTGCGCTGCGCCGAGGTCGAGCGTGAGCGTGTGTTCGGCGGCGTAGCCGCGAAGGGATTCGAGCGAGAAATCGTCCGGATAATTACGGTCGAGGCGTGCGATGCGCGCGTGTACGTCGTGGCCGTGTTCGTCAACGGCGCGGGCGGGCGGGCGGGCGTCACGGCGCGCGGCGAACAGTTGAAACTTGGCGGCGAGCGGGCTGCCGAGTCCCTCGCCGGGATAAATTTCCACGTCGTCCGGGTGCGCCACGGCGACGAGTTGCAGCTTGTCCATGAAGAGGACTTCTTCGAGTTCGTTCGTCACGCGCAACTCGTAACGCCCGTCGCGTTCCTTCAACTGGTCGCCGCGAATACGCACATACTCGTCCGGGTCGGGCGCGGCGCGTACGCCCGGCGCGACCCAGTAGCCGAGTTCGCCGCCGCCCATGAAATCCGTGACGAACTCGAACCGCTCGCCGTTCCACGCGTAGAGGTACGGGCACGAGGAGGGCTTGCGATCAAGCTCCGTCACGGTCAACGTCGCCGCGGTTGCGGCGGCGCGCGGTTCGCCGGTCGGCCGCTCGCCGACGACGCCGGTCGCCGCCGCCGAGGCCGCAAACTCCGTCTCCGATTGCACCGTGCCCGAAGGCCACAGCACGCGCACGGCGTCGGCGCGCT
>DASQNL010000086.1:0-2736 GCA_035644995.1 Pyrinomonadaceae bacterium
CCGACCCCCGGCGCTAAAGTGCCGGGCTATTAGCAATCGTCCCTCACGGGACTCGTTCAAATAGCTTCTTTAGAGAGCGCGTCCGGCGGCGGGAACGCACGTCACATTATGCTGCCAAAGGATAGTGGTTCAGGCTGCGCCGGAGTAATTTGTTGACGCCTTCGGGAAGGGCGGGCTAGAATGAATTCGGCGTCTCCGGGTTGCTAATCTTTCCCGTGACGCGATCCATTTTATCCCACATCAGCCCGCGAGCCTGCCGAATCGCTTCAATTCCGATTTAACGCACCAGATTCTTAAGTTTCGGGTTTATCTCTCTGCCCCTCGATCCGCGTCCGCGACGCTCTCGAATTTGATCCGGCGAAAGTTATTCCAACTCATTTTATGGTAGTCAAGATTGACGATCTCTTGCGGGGCGCGACCGTGTGCGGCGCGTCAGACCTGCACATTAAAGCCGGTTCGTTTCCCGTCATGCGCGTTGACGGGGAGTTGAAACCCGTCGCCAACTCGTCGCGCCTGACGCAGGACGACACGCTCGACATGGCTTTCTCGATCATGTCGAACCGGCAGAAGCAACGCTTCAAAGAGACCTCCGAAGTTGACATCGCCTACGGGCTGCCGGGCGTCGGGCGTTTCCGCGCCAACGTCTTTCAGCAGCGCGGCACGGTGAGCATGGTCTTGCGCGTGATCCCCGACCGCGTGCGCACCATGTCCGACCTCGGCTTGCCGCCCGCCGTCGAGCAGGTGGCGGCCGAACAGCGCGGCCTGATCCTCGTCACCGGCGCGACCGGCTCCGGTAAATCTTCCACGCTCGCCGCCGTTATCGACCACATCAACTCCACGCGCGGCGGCCACATCGTCACCATCGAAGACCCGATAGAGTTTCTCCACCGCGACAAGAAATCCTTCATCTCGCAGCGCGAGGTTGACGTGGACACGCGCTCTTTCGCCGAAGCCCTGCGCGGCGCGCTGCGCCAAGACCCGGACGTGATCCTCGTCGGCGAAATGCGCGACCACGAGACGATTGAGACCGCTTTGACCGCCGCCGAAACAGGCCACCTCGTCCTCTCCACCCTCCACACGCTCGACGCCACCGAAACCGTCACGCGCATCGTGTCCTCGTTCCCGCCGCATCAGCAAAAGAGCGTCCGCCTACAACTCGCAGGGATACTTCGCGCCGTCATCTCGATGCGCCTCGTGCGCGCCGCGAACGGCGTCGGGCGCGTGCCCGCCGCCGAGATCATGGTCTCCACCGGCACGATCCGCGACTACATCGCCAACGAAGAAAAGACGCCGCTCATCCGCGATGTCATCGCCGCCGGCACATCGCAATACGGCATGCAGACTTTCGACCAATCACTCTTCAACCTCTTTCAGTCCGGCCTCATCACGATAGAAGAAGCTCTGCGCGGCGCGTCGAACCCGGACGAGTTCCGCATGCGCGTCTCCGGCATCTGCTCCAGCAGCGATCAGGCGAAAGAACAGATCGTGAGCATGAGCAACGGTTGAAAGGGAAACGATGAAGGGTGAGCATGAAGGATGAACTGTAAGACCGCCCGTGGTTAGTTGTCCGTAGTCAGTTGTCAGTTGTCAGTTGCTTGTGGTTATCACAAGCGTTGCTAAAGATGAACTTGAACAACTGACAACTGACTACGGACAACTGACCACGGACAACTGACCACGGACAACTGACTACGGACAACTGACCACGGACAACTGACAGCTTTTACTTCATCGTTCCGCCTTCTTCCTCCATCGTCTCTTTTCGCGTGTAGAAATCCACGACGCCCCGCGCGGCGGCCAAGACACGCTCGCGGAGCGTCGTCGGCTCCAACACTTCCAACTGCGTGCCGAACGAGAGCGCGTACTCGCAAGCCATCTCTTCCGCGTCGAAACCGAGCGAAACCTCGACCCAGCCGTCAGCGTCCGGCTCGCCCGTCCGCTCGATGCGTGCGAACCTGCCCGCGTAAGGCATCCGCGCCACGATCTCCCGGCGCGCCCGCACGCGCGCACGGTAGTTCGGCGGATGCGCGCGATACTCGGCCGCAGACCTCTCCCAGTATGCCGCCAGATCGAAACCGGGCGGACGCGCGCACGGTTCGTCCGACACCTCCACGCTCTCGACGCGCGAGACGCGATAACTGCGAACTTCTCCCTCCACCGCCGCGACGAGATACCAGACGCTCCCCTTCGCCACGAGTCCGAGCGGGTCGGCCACGCGCTCGGCCGTCTCACATTCGCCCCGCGCATACGTGAAGCGCACGCGCCGCTCCCGCCAGATCGCTTCCTGCAAGGCGTGCAGGTGCGGCGCCGTCTCCGCCGCGCGATTCCAGCCCGTCACGTCCACGTAGATGCGCCGGCGCGCATCCTCAGCCCCGCGCCGGAAAACGGACGGCAGCGCGGCCAGCAGTTTCAAAAACGCCCCCTCGGCCGCCTTCTCCAGATTCAAATCGGCCAGCAGGCGCGACGGCTTGACGACGAACAGCGATTGAATCTCCGCCTCGTTCAACCCCGTCAGGTTCGTGCGATACTCGCCGAGCAGAGACCACCCGCCGCCCGCGCCGCGCTCGGCGACCACGGGAATGCCCGCCCCGCTCAAAGCCTCCATGTCGCGGTGAATCGTTCGCGCGGAAACATCCAGACGCTCGGCCAAATCTCTCGAAGTTAACTGCCGGTGCGATTGCAACAACAGCACGATTGAAAACAGACGATCCGCGCGCATCCCCTTCCCCTCGCCTT
>DASQNL010000087.1:0-3781 GCA_035644995.1 Pyrinomonadaceae bacterium
GTTCGGCGGTATAGAGGCGGAGGATTTCCTGACCTTGACGTGAGCGGGGGTCGATGGTGCGCAGGTGCTTGCGCCCCTGCATCTCCCAGAGAGCTGTGACCTGCCCGTCTTTTTCGACGGCGTGATAAGTGATCTCTTCCGTGCTGGCCGGTGCGGCCTCGGTTGCGGTCTCGCCGGTCGTCGTCGCATCGTCGCCGCCGCCGCCGCTGGTTTGCGCGTCCGGCGTCGCCGCCGTCCCGCCTATCGCGTCCTCATTTTCTGACATCGTGTTCCCCTCAAAATTTGATTTTAATTCGCTTGTTTTGAGCCGGAATTGTGGCACAGACTGTGCGGGCGTGTCCACCGACACTAAGATGTTTGCGCAGGGTGTGCGCCGGCGGGAGAGAAGAAACAGAACAGCAACGTGACGGATTGACCGTCGGGCAGCACGTCGCGCCAGTGTGTAAATTCCGAGCCGCGATAGAGCACGGCGTCGCCGATCTCCAAGCGCACCTCCCGCGCCCGCCCCTCCACTTCCAAGCAGATCGGCCACGCGCGCGCCGCTTCCGACTCCGGTTCCGCATCCACGACAAGCGAGAGATTCCAGACGTATTGCGCCTGATCCTTGTGACGACGCAAAAACGCGCCGGGCTGATAGACGGACACCTGACAGTGTGAAGGCCACACGGGCGCGGGCGTGATGCGGTTCACGAGCGGCGCGATCTGCTGCTGCACGAAGCGCGCCGTCTCTTCATCGTAGACGGAGCGGCGGCGGTGCGCGTAGTGTTTGTTGCTGCTCGCCTTGAGACGGCCGCGCGCGTCGAGCGCGCGGAAGTAGCGACGCAATGCCGCCAGTTGCAGCGGGGCGATGACCTTGCGCAGCACGGCGTGTTGTTCAATTTGCAGGTCGCGCCGCAAGTCTTCGCCAGCGCGTTGCCAGGCAGCCGCGCGCGCCGCTTCCCTATCCGGCGCGATCAAAATCCGCGCCTCCGCGAAACGCGCTCCGGTTTCCGCGTCGAGTTCGGCGGGCGTGATTGTCCCCAAACGGAGTTGCTCGACCGCTTGCGCCTGACGCGGGTCGAGCCAGTAGGGCGCGAGCGTCCGTGTGCCCGCATCTTCGACCCAGAGGAGCGGCCGTCGCGGAGAAAAACGGTCGAGAAAGGGGAGCCGCGCAAAGAGGCGGGCGGGCGCATCGTCGCCCGTTTGCAGGGCGATGCGCGGGTTGAGTTCCAGCGCGGCGAGCGGCGTTGTGTGAAGGCCGTCGCGTTCGTCGCGCTCGCGGTATGGAATCAGGTCGCGCGCCGCATCGTCGAGCGCGCACTCGAAATAGACTTCATCCGCGGAGAGATTTTCATCGGCGGAAATTTCAACCCCCGCATCGCCCTCCTGCCGCGCCGCGCCCGCGTCGCGCGCCGCGCTCGTCGCGGCATCGTCGCGCGCGGAAACGTCGCGCGCGGAAACGTCGCGCAGCGCGCCGCCCTCTTGGAGACGAAAGAGCGTGGCGATGGCCGCGACGCGCTCATGCGCCGCGTAACGCGCGCCGAGTTGCTTGATGGCATCGGCGACGGAGAGCGGCCGGGAAAACAGTTCGAGGACGGCGAGCGCGTGCAGCCCGCATTTGATCGTCCGGCCTTCGACCGACACCAGCACTTCGTCGCTCGAATTGAGCGAGAGACGTAGGTAGGAGCGGCGTTTGAGCACGGTCGCGGGGTTGAGCTTCATATGCAAGGGTGTCAGTTGTCCGTGGTCAGTTGTCAGTTGTCAGTTGTCTTCGACTATCACACAAGTTGCTAAAGATTGAATTGAACAGGTAACGACCGACGAAGAATAACGGACAACGGACAACTGACCACGGACAACTGACCATTCTTACTCATCGAGATTGCGCACGAGGTTGACGTAGTCGCCGCGGTCGAAGCCGTTGGCGCGGAAGTAGTCAATGAGGTCGCCGTCGTTCCAGTTGACGATGGTGTTGACGACCGAAACATTCGCGCGGCGGAAGCTGTCGAACAGCGCGTCGAGGAGCGCGCCGCTCACGCCGCGGCGGTGATAGCCGGGGTCAACGCCGATCACTTCGAGCCAACCGGCGAGCCGCGCCCCGAACTCCCACCCGCGCACGTCGCCCATGACGAAGCCGACGACGCGCCCGCCATGCTCGGCGACGAGACAGGTGTCGGGCGCGCGCCCGATGTAATCGGCGGCCTTCGTCTCGTAGTAGGCGGCGTGGGGCTTGCCGGTGATCCGTTCGTTGATGCGCAGCAGTTCGTCTATGTCGCGCACGGTCATGCGGCGCACGTTGATGTCTTTCATACGTCTGGCCTTGAACGCCCTGTGTCGTCGCACGCCGCCGAAGACGCGCGTGGCGACCTTGCGCACGAGGCGCGGTTTGAACGAGCGGCGGATGATGTTGCGATACGTCTCGTGGCCGGAGACGGCATCGAACAGCGCATCGTACATCACGGGATCGACTTTTCCGACATCGATCATGGGGTCGAGAAAGAGCCGCGCGCCAGCGAGCATCGCGCGGCGGACGGCGACGCCGTAAGCGTAGTCGCCGAACATGTCGCGGCAGGCGCGCCGGTAATGCGCGAAGGCCGCGCGCGAGACGCCGTGTTCGAGCATCGTCTCGGCCGCGCGCAGGCCGGTGATGATCGCCGTCGAGATGCCCTTGCCTTTGAAGGGGCGCAGCCAGCCCGTCGCATCGCCGACGAGCGCGTAGCGATGGCCGAACGCGCCGCGCGCGGGCGCGGAGGGGAAGCGGCCTTCGTAGTAGTTGATGGCGCGCTCGTCGAACGGCGGCAGGAGAGCGCGCACCTCCGGGAGTTGGAGAAATTGGTCGAGGTCGGACGAAGAGACGCGCTCGCCCGCGATGTTGATGAGAATGTGATCGCCTTTCGGCGTGACCGCGCCGAACTCGATGCGCGGGCAGCCGGGCGGAAGCAAAAACGCGTGGACGATGTGGCCGAGCCGCTCGCCTTGAAAGCCGTGTCCGGCCTCGATGGTCGTCAAGTAACTCTTCAACCACTTCGACGGCCGCACGAACCCGTCGCCGCCGCCGTGCCTCCCCGTCACCTCTTCAAAGACCGACAGCATCGCCTCGTCCAACCCGAACGCGCCGATGACGGCGTCGGCGCGTTCGTAACGCGATTCGCTGTAGACGCGCACCTCGTCGAGCGCACCTTCGCGCACGAACTCGACGCCCGTCACGCGCGACTCCACCACTTCCGCGCCGAGTTCGCGCGCGCGCCCCAGCAGGAAGCGATCAAACTCCGCGCGCTCGACGGCGTAGGTCGCCTGCCCGTGCCCGGCCTGCGCCGCCTGCGCGCCGTGTCCCATGAGCAGCACGTTCTCGCGCGCGCCGTGGAGGCGATAACCGAAAATCTGCCGCTTGATGAGCGCGCGGGGCAGTTGCACGTCGAGGTCGCGCGCGAGCACCTCTTCGACGGGCGGCGAGAGCACGCCGACGCATTGATTGGCGTGGACGTTGAAGTCTTTGCCCTCGAAGATGAGCACGCGCAAACGTAGGCCGCGCGCCCGTGCGCCCTGCAACAACTTGACGGCGCACGCCGCCCCGCCCGGCCCGCCGCCGATGATGACGACCGTCGAACCGTCTTGTAAACGACAATCGCGCAAAGGTTTTTCCTTACGAAGTGGGGCTGCCCCGTCGCCGCCAAAAACAGCGTCGCCATTTTAGCGCGCGGGCGCGGGCGCGGCGCGGAAATTTATTCGCCCGATTAAGCTTCGGGGCGCATCTTCAACTTGAAGAACAGCAAGAAACTGAACGCCTACGTGGTGAAATAGC
>DASQNL010000088.1:0-5553 GCA_035644995.1 Pyrinomonadaceae bacterium
GAGCGCGCTATCGAGTTTTTGTTGAAAAACCAGGCTGCCTTTGACGCGAGACAGGCAGCGCTCGATGCGAGATTCGAGGCGGAGCGGGAACAAACAAATCAACAAATCCGTGAACTGACGGCGGGGCAGCAGCAGACGAAAGAATTCCTCGACGAGCTAGGGCAAATCGTCGCGCAGAACTCACGCGACATCGCGCAGAACTCCCGGCAAATCGGCCATCTGAGCGTCGTGCTGGCAAACGTCGTCGAGGTGCAGAACCGCAACAACGAGGAGATCGACGTGCTGATCAAACTCGTTGGCGGTTTGATTGAGGGTAGAGAAAACGGGAAGCCGAAGGGTTAATTTTTAGCGGTCGAAAGAGTTGAAATTTTACCCTCGCGCCGTGCAACTTTTCAGCCCGCCGCGGCATCTGTTATTGCGCGCGTTTATCCATTTCGTTTGCGTGAGTTCGCTTCAACCAGTCTCACGTCAACAAGCAATCTCAAACATCAACTTTAAAGGGACGGTGAGTTAAACATCGCCCCCTGTTCGGGTCGCACTTCAACCCCACTTCGACGGATACCTGTGCCCTTACGCTCACACCGGCGTGAAGCGCGCTCGATCCGCTACGCACTGCACCTTTACCCAAGAAGGAGAAGATTATGCCCCTTGTCAATAACGCCCGTCGGCGGCGCGGATGGAAAAGCATCCTGCTGACGACGAGTTTCCTGTTCCTCTTTAGCGCGTGCGCCTCGCTGACCATGGCGCAGGACGCGCCCGCCTCCACCCCCGATTCCGCCGCCAATCAGGACTTGACCGTGACCGACATACTGAAACTGCAAGGCCGCGTGCTCGGCGAAGGCCGGAACGCCAGAGCCGTCGGCCAGCATAAAGTGGCAAGCTATCGCGTCGAGGAAGTGACGCTGCCCCGCATGCAGGACGTGCAGATCAAGGGCGAGACGCGCTCGGTCGGAAAGGCTTTCCGCCTCACGATCAAGGGCGGGCCGTTTCCCGTCCGCGCCATGCCGCCCGTCATCTGGTTAGACGAGACGGCCATCGGCTACGGCATCGAGAACGAAGACCTCGACGAGATCACCGTCATCACCTACGACGAATCCGCGCTCACGGAAGGCTCGACGATCTACCTCTCCTACGGCGACAAGCAAAACAAAGAAGACCGCACGGCCTTGCCGGAGAAGTTGAAGCTCAACGGCGCGAAAGGAGATAACCAGTAATGAAGACCTCGCGAATCAACCACCTCATCGCCTTCGCTTGCCTCATGTTATTGAGCATCACGTCGGGGGCGCAAGTCGCTTCCGCCCAGACCCCCGACCCCGGCACGACCGGCCCCAACGCCGTGACGCGCGAAGAGTACAATTACGGCGATTCGGTTTTCCAACCGGGCGGCTTCCCCATCGCGGTCGAAGTGCGCGCCTCCATCCACTACCCGACGGCTTTGAGTGGCTCTTACCCGGTCGTCGTCTTCATGCACGGACGCCACGCCACCTGCTACCGCAGCACGACCGCCGCGCTGCGCTGGCCGTGCCGCTCGACCGAGCAGCCGATCCCCAGTTTTCAAGGCTACGACTACATCGCCGAGAAGCTCGCCAGCAACGGCTACGTCGTCGTCTCCGTCAGCGCGAACGGCATCAACGCCTACGATAATAACGTGAACGACCTCGGCATGCAGGCGCGCGCCGAACTCATCCAGCATCACCTCGGCCGCCTGAAAACCTTCAACACGACGGGAGCCGCGCCCTTCGGCACGAAGTTCGTCGGCAAGCTCGATCTCACCAAGGTCGGCACGATGGGACACTCGCGCGGCGGCGAAGGCGTCGTCAAGCATTACGTCTATAACACTTCGCTCGGCTCGCCCTACACGATCAAGGCCGTGCTGCCGCTCGCGCCCGTTGACTTCAACCGCCCCGTCGTCAACAACGCCGCGCTCGAAGTCATCCTTCCTTATTGCGACGGCGACGTGAGCGATAATCAGGGCGTACACTTCTACGACGACGCGCGCTACAACGTCGCGGGCGACACCGGCGCGAAACACACCGTTCAGGTGATGGGCGCGAATCACAACTTCTACAACACCGTCTGGACGCCGGGCATGTTCCCCGCCGGCACGGCCGACGACTGGGGCTACGTCACGGGCGGTTCGACCGACGGCCACTGCGGCACGGGCGCGACCAACAAGCGACTCACGAGCGCGCAGCAGCGCGGCACGGGCTTGGCTTACACGTCGGCCTTCATGCGCGCCTACGTCGGCGGCGAGACGCAGTTCCTGCCGATCCTGACCGGCGCGGCTCCGCCCCCGGCTTCGGCTCTGACGACGAACCTGCACGTCTCCTATCACGCGCCCGACGCGGCCGCGAAACGACGCGACGTGAACCGCCTGCTCACCGCCACCGACCTGACGACCAACACGCTCGGCGGCGCGACGACGCAAAGCGGCCTGACCCCGCACGACCTGTGCGGCGGCAACTCGCCGCAGCCGCAACACTGCCTGCCCTCGACGCAGTCCACCTCGCGGCAGCCGCACACCGTGGCGAGCGCGCGCTCAACCCTGCGCGGCCTGAGCCAACTCCGCACCGGCTGGGGCGCGTTCGGCTCGACCTACACGAACGACCTGCCGCTCGGCGCGCGCGACGTGAGCGGCTTCCAGTCGCTCCAGTTCCGCGTCAGCGTCAACTTCAGCGACACGCGCAACGCCGCGAACACGCCGCAGAATTTCAGCATCATCCTGACTGACGGCGCGGGCGCGACTTCGAGCGTGCGCGTCGGCGACGTGTCGGGCGCGCTGTTCTTCCCGCCGGGATCGGTCGGCCCCGTGCCGAAGGTTCTGCTGAACAGCGTGCGCGTCCCGCTCACGTCCTTCACGGGAGTGAACTTGTCGGACATCCGCTCCGTCAAATTCACCTTCGACCAGAAAGGCACGGGCGCGCT
This sequence comes from Pyrinomonadaceae bacterium, assembly GCA_035644995.1. Classification (GTDB taxonomy): domain Bacteria; phylum Acidobacteriota; class Blastocatellia; order Pyrinomonadales; family Pyrinomonadaceae; genus JAIVJZ01. The sequence goes on from DASQNL010000088.1 coordinate 2,926, forward strand.
CCTCATCAGCGACCTGGCCTTCGCCTCCGCCCCGTAACAGGGCGCGGTCATGTCATAAACCGGAAAGGCGGCGGAGAGAACATCTCCGTCGCCTTTTTTATTCCCGCCGTCCACGGCAGCGTACTCGCACGGCGCACACCGGCAAACTATTCGGTCTGTGTCAGGCGCGTTTGCCCTTTCTCGCCGCCCGCCGCGAGCAGCTTGCGGATCGTGTCCACCATCAGAAACAAGTCGTGCGGCTTGCGTAAGAATTCGTTCGCGCCCGCCGCCTTCGCTTCCCGCTCACGGTCTTCTATCGAGAAGAACAATATCGGCATCTCCTTGCGGTGCGGCAGCGAACGCGCCAAGCTGACGAGTTGCAATCCTGAACTGGCGGGAAGCATGCTCAGCGGCGGCAACTCGTCGGCCGTCAAAAGCAAGGAGAAGCGTTGCGTGCTGCGCAGCAACGATTCGGCCGAGGATACGTCGAAGGCGCGATGGGCATGCCAGCCCGCGAGGTCGAACATGTCGCCCATGAAGTGGCGCAGGGTGGAATTGCTCTCGACGTAGAGGATGATCGGCTGCCTCAGGGAAACGTCCCACAGGTGCGGCACGCGGCGGCAAGGGTCTATATCCATGTGCATGATGTTCTGCTAAGATGCGCGTGTTCAGTTATTGAAATTGCGACGGCTAATGCGTAGCTCACCCTCAACCTCAACCGAGTGATGAGCATCGCCGTTCGAGATGGAAGGCCAACTCTCTCGGCGATCAAATTACGCAAAGACATTTTATGGGTAACTACCCATAAGCGCAAGACAAATCTTGCAACTGCGATTCTGTCAGGAGGTAACTCCTGATGGGTCATCCGCGTCCGAAGCCCGCGCGGCTGGCCGAAAAACTCCGGCAGATTCGGCTGGCACTCGGAGTATCTCAACAGGAAATGCACAGGCGTCTTGGAGTCGAAGACCTCATCGCGTATAACGAGATTTCAAAATATGAATTAGGAAAGAACGAGCCGTACTTACAGATACTCCTCCAATATGCACGCGTCGCAGGCATCCACATGGAAGACATCGTTGACGACGAACTCGACCTGCCCGATAAACTCCCCGGCAACGTCAGGCACGAAGGCATCCGGCACAAGCCATCATCCCGCAGCAAGTTAAAGTAGACTTCCCCTCAGAGCGGATTGCAAATGAGAGTACTAAACTCAGACTCGTCAAGGTAAGCATCCAAATTCTTGACGCTGACTTGCGTTATACAAACCCATGACAAACTACTTAAAGAGCGATCCCATGCTTGCTAGGATGTTAGTGTGAGCAAGTCGTCTCCCGCTACGGAAACCCGCCGTTATTTATTCGATTGATTTGATCATCAGGAGGCCGTCGCCGCCGTTGGAGTAGTAGCGGGGGAGGCGTTGGGTGACGGTGTAGCCGAGGCCGCGGTAGAGGCTCTGCGCGCCGCTGTTGACGGAGCGCACTTCGAGGCGGATGGTGCCGACGCGGCGGCGGCGGAAACTCTCTTCGGCGCGCAGGAGCATGCGTTCGGCGATGCGGCGGCGGCGGTGTTCGGGGGCGACGCCGAGCGTCGTGATGTGGCCGGTGTGTTGGGGTTCGACGAGGCCGACGATGAAGCCGACCATGAGTCCGTCGGGCGTGACGGCGCGGTAGGCGACCGATTCGGGCGAGGTGAGCAGGTATTCGAAAGTGTCGCGGCTGTAGGCTTCGCCGTCCACGAAGCAGCGTTGGTCGAGCCGCCAACATTCGTCGAGTTGGGAGATGGTGAGCGGGCGGATGTCGTAACGCTCCTCCGGGAGCGTGGCGGGGGCTTCCGGCGCGTCGCCGACGGCCGATGCGCCGCCGTTCTCCGCGTCGCCGTTCGAGGCCGCTTCCTCCGGCGTCGAAAACAGACGCGAGCGAATTTTTTTCAGCACAGCCATAAGAACGGTGACAGGTGACAGGTGATAGGTGACAACTTAGAAACGCGCGCCCGTCAAGCGTGATTTTATCTTGTCACCTGTCACTTGTCACTTGTCACTTAAATTATCTCGTCACCTGTAGCTTAAAGAATGAGCATGCAGTCGCCGTAGCTGTAGAAGCGGTAGCGGGCGGCGACGGCGTGGCGGTAGGCGGCGAGCGTGAGTTCGCGCCCGGCGAAGGAGGCGATGAGGACGAGCAGGGATGAGCGCGGGAGATGGAAGTTGGTGATGAGCGCGTCCACGATTTTGAACTCGTAGCCGGGCGTGATGGTGAGATCGGCGGAGTGCGCGCCGGGCGTGAGGCGGCGGGTGCTTCCGGCGGCGGCGGATTCGAGGGCGCGCACGGTGGTGGTGCCGACGGCGACGATGCGCTCGCCGCGCGCCCGCGCTTCGTCGAGCGTGGCGGCGGCCTCGGGCGTGATCTCGTAACGCTCGGCGGCGACCGTGTGCCCGCTCAAGTCGTTCGCGCGCACGGGCGCGAAGGTGCCGTAGCCGACGTGCAGCGTGATCTCCGTGACGGAGACGCCGCGCGCGCGCAGGTGTTCGAGGACGCGGGGCGTGAAGTGGAGTCCGGCGGTCGGGGCGGCGATTGCGCCGCGACGCTCGGCGTAGATCGTCTGGTAGCGTTCGCGGTCTTCCGCCGTTTTCGCCTGAGTCGCACCCGCCGCACC
>DASQNL010000089.1:0-7985 GCA_035644995.1 Pyrinomonadaceae bacterium
GCGCACCTCGCCCATCGCTCTCGCGCCGATCTCCCATTCGGTCAGGCTGCCGGTCGTCAGGTTAAACTGCGCCAGGTTCGCACGCTCAATTCCGCCGCCCGCCGTGTCGAAAACACCGCCCACGAACAAGCGGTCACCGCTCACGAGCAACGCGTTGACGGTGAGCGGCAGACCCGTTCTCTGGCTCGCCATGGCGAGTTGCGCATCCCACGAAGTCAGGGCGCCCGTCGCACCGTTGAGCGCGGCCAGACCCTTGCGTGCGCTGCCCGCAATCTCCGTGAAGCTGCCGCCGACGTAGAGCGTCGTGCCGATCATCGCCAGCACGTTTACCTTCCCGTTCGCGCCGGGGTTCCACGTCTCGTCGAGCGTGCCGTCGGGCAGCAGGTGCGCGAGGTTGCGCCGCGCCACATCGCCCTCAAGGCCACGCGCCGAAGTGAACGTGCCGCCGACATACCACCCGCCTGCGCCGTCGGGCGCCGCGGCGTAAACCTTACCGTTAATCTTGCCGAAGCGACCGTCGGCCGCGCCGGTCACGGTCGAGACGACCGCGCCGTGTTCGCCGATGCCGCGTAGAGAGGTGAAATCGCCGCCGATATAGAGCGTGTCGCCCCGAACGACCGACGCGCGCACCGCGCCGTTCGGTATCCAGAGATTGCTCGTATATTCGTTCGACGAAGTTTGCCGGTAGGCGACGAATGAAGCGTCTTCGTTTGCACCGAGGCTCGCGTACTGGTAGCCCTCCGGCTGGAAGTCGTAGCCGGCGAGGACGGGCGCGAGCGCATAGGCCGCGCCGGGCGTCAGGTCGTTGAAGGCATAACGGCCGTCGGCTCCGGTCAGTGTAGTCGCGGTGCTTGCGCCTCCGAGCCTGACGGTCACGCCGATCAAAGCGACACCGTCCTCGTCGACGACGCGCCCGCTGATGCTCAGTTTTTGTTCCGGCTGCAAAACCGTGAGCCGGATGGACGCGGATTCTCCCGTCCCGCCTCGGTCGTCGGTCACGACTGCCTTAATCATGTACTCGCCCGCCGCGAGTTGGGCGGTGGTCAAAATGTATGGCGAAGACGTAGTTGTCCCAAGCAGCGTCGTGCCCGCGTAGAAGTCAACTTTTGTTACGCTACCGTCAACGTCCGCTGCACTCGCGGCGAAACTCACTGAAGTGTTGGCCTGCACGGCGACGGACGAAGGCGCGGCCGTCGTCGTTCCGTTGACCGTCACCGATAGACTCACCGTCGGGGTGACGTTCGAGAGCACGGGCGGCGTAACGCCCGCGATGTATGAATGGCCGCTGCCCTTCAGGTCTTTGAATGCGCCCACCACGTAGACGAGGCCGTCTTTCACGATAAACTTCTCGACCAGGCCTTCGCCCATGGAGTATTCGCTGCGCTGGAAGAGTTTCCAATCGGCCAGCGCGCCCGTCTCCGAGTGGACGGCCGCCGCCGCGAACTGTGGCTGTGCATCCGCGCCGACCTCCCAGAATGCGCCCGCGATGTAGCAGGTCGCGCCGACCACTTCTATCTCTCGCACCCAGAAGTTGGGTCTCGGATGCCACGAAGAAAACAGGCGGCCGTCGGAGACGTTGAAGGCGGCGAGAGTCCCGTAGCCGTAGGTCACCGGCGGCGCGCCGGGGCTTGGCGACTCGATTGTCTCCGGCAGGTGACCGCCGACGTAGACCCTGCCGTTTGCGACCGCCAGCGCAGAGACGCCCGTGTGGTGAGCGTTGGATTCGGGATTGAAGTTGATCTTCCATGCGCGCAGCGCGCCCGTCGCCAGATCGAAGGACGCGGCGTGGATGCGCTGCTGCCCGGCTATCTGCCTGAACGAACCGCCCACGTAGAGCACGCCGTCGGAAATCTCCATGTCGGCGACGCTGTAGTCAGGCTGCGGCGCGAAGTCGGCGAGTGCGCCCGTCGTGCGCCTGATCGCGACGAGGTGGTTAAGCTGCGTCGTCCCACGGTAGACGGTGAAGCCTCCGGCGACGTAGAGCATCGTCGGCGTGACTTCGAGGTCGGAGACGTTGGAAGGCGGAGTGGACGAGGTGGTGTAATACCAATCGGTCGCCGCGCCGGTCGTCCGGTTTACTTCGGCCAGCCCTTTACGCGCCTTGCCGCCGATGCGCTCGAAGCTCCCGGCGACGTAGAGAGTCGCGCCGCCGTCGGTCGCAAGCGCCTTAACGGAGTAGAGCGTCGAAGAGGATTCGGTGTCGGGGTTCCAGTCGGTCGCCCGGCCTGTGGTCAGGTTGAAGGCTGCGAGGTTGCGCCTGCGCACGCCGCCCATGCTTTTGAAGTCGCCGCCCGCCACAACCTGCCCGTTTTCGACTGCAAGGTCATTTACTATATCGTTCGTGCTCGCTTCAAAGGAGGTTGCTGCGCCGGTCGCGGCGTCGAGCACGGCGAGACCCCTGCGCGCCACGCCGCCGATGCGCCTGAACGCGCCCGCCACGTAGAGCGTTCCGTCCTTCACGATGACCGTGCTGACGTAAGGGCCACGATGATCTATGTACTCGCCTTCATTGATGCCGGGATTCGGAGTCCATCCGGACGAGACCACGCCGGTCGAGGCGTCCACGGCCGCGAGATGCTTGATCCCCAGCCCGCCTATCTCCAAGAACTTCCCGCCGACATAGACAGTTGAGCCGCTAACGGCGAGAGCCTCGATGCGCGCGCCCGATTCGTCCTGCGGGTTCGGATTCCAGGGCAGTAGCGCACCCGTCAGGGCATCCACGGCCGCGAGACCGTTGCGCGCCTGTCCGCCGACGGACGTAAACAGGCCGCCCATGTAGACGGTGTTGCCCAGGGAGACGAATGCGTTGACGCCCGCGAAGACGTTGTTGGTATTCCAGGTCATGACGGGCTTCCAATCGAGCAGCGCGCCCGTCGCGAGGTCGAAGGCCGCCGCGCCGCTCCGCCCCGAAAGGCCGATGGCCGTGATCGCGCCGCCGACGTAAATTCTCCCGCCGATGATTTCGATCTCGAAGACCGCGCCGGACGGCGACGGATTCCAATTCGTCGCCGCGCCCGTCGCGAGGTCAACTGCCGCCAGCCCTTTTCGCGCCTGCCCGCCGATTTGCGTGAAGCTGCCGCCGACGTAGAGAACGCCCCCGGCCACCTCAATGTCCTTCACGTCGTCATGCTGTGCGTGGCTGACGTTCGGGTTCCAGTTTGTATCGACAGACTTGTCGGCCTTGACGTGCGCGAGGTGATGGATCGCCACGCCGCCGACCGAGCTGAACTTGCCGCCGACGTACCAACCGCCCATCCCGTCTGACACAACCGTCTTCACGGTTCCGTTGATCTTCGGCCACCCGGCCTCGACCGCGCCCGTTCCCGCAGCGGCGACGCCGAAAGGCCCGGTCGCCGGCCCGACATAGTCAAACTGTCCCCCGACGTAGAGCGTGTCGCCGACAGGCTCGGCGTCGTAGACGGTGCCGTTCGTCACCCACAGGTCTCCACGCACCGTCTGTGCGGACGACGTAGCCCCCGGCCACAGAACTATCAGGGCTAACACAAAGAGCGACACGATGGACGGGCTAAAACGCTTGAACATGACTTACTCCTTCGATTCCTACACGCTTATCTTCGACAGCGGGGCACGAGCAGTTCTTTTCCGAACAAAGGCTCCGCGCGTAATTTAAGTGAGGTTATTTCTTCTTTAAAGTGAGGTGATTTCATCCGGTTCGGGCGGCGGTCAGGTACGCCCGAACCGGCTCAAGAGGGTTTCTTCTTGCGTCGTACTCCGACCTTGTTCATGATGCCGCGCCGCCGACTGATTATCGGCTTACGCACCTCCATTAAGTCGGGGTGCTTGGTTTTCATCAGCGAGTTGAGCTGGTTGGCCTGAGCGAATCCGAGCAGAGTCGCCGCCTGCGAAACCTTCCCCCCGGCCGTGCGTAACGCCAGTTCGATGAATGGGCGTTCGAACAGGCGCGTCTCCGTCTTTATCGAAAATCCCGTCCACGGCCGCGCAAAATCGTAATCGCCCGCGCCGGAGTTTTTCCGTCGCAGCATCACGACCCGAACTGCGTCGGCGCCAACTATTTCTTCGCCGCCTCCCTTAGCGAGCGTCCGCTCGACGAGCCGGCGTACCTCGACCAAGGAATCGTCCGCGTCGAGCGCGCTATTCAAAGCGTCCACAGCCTTTGGCGTAAAGACCACCCCGCTGCCGGGACACGTCTCGCGCGCCGCCGCGATGATCCCTTCCGCGCTGGTATGCGCGCGCCCTTCTATGAGGCTGACCGTGCTCGCCCCAGCATTGAGAGATGCTTCCCGATGCGACTCGCCCGCGGTAGTTTCCTTCACGTGCGGGGCTTTTTCACCATCCCGCTCTCGCGCTCGATGTGCCTCGAAGATGCTGCGCGCGGCGCGGCGCAGGCGGTCGCTCGTCTCGATATACTGGGTCTTCGCCAGCGCGGCATCTGCGGCAACGTAAATGTCTCGGAGTGTGCGCGTGTCGAGCCGTTCGCCGAGTTCCTCTATGAGCGAGAGGCACGCCCGACCCGCTGCCTCGATGTCGCCCGCCAACTCGCCGACCCGCTTCGCGCGTTCCAAAGCCTCGCGCGACTCATCCGGACGGCGCAACCGTGCCAATGCAGTGCCCAGAGTTATCAGAGCTTCCGCGAGACAGGATTGCTCATCGCCGCGTTCGAGTGCCGCGGCGGCGCGGCGGCTCATGCGCTCGGCCTCGGCGTGCCGACCTTCAGCCAAAAGGCACTGGGCGCGGCTATCATCCACCTGCGCCACGCTTGCCCCGTCACCGAGCGACCTAAAAAGCGCGGTCGCGCGGTCGAAATGCTCGTGCGCCTCTTTAAACCTGTTGAGCCGCTGCAACAGGTAGCCGACGTTGTTCTCCGTTCGCGCCACGTTCGGCATGTCGCCGGCCTGCTCGAAATGAAAGCCGGCGGCTGTGTACTCAAGCAATGCCTGATCTACCAGTTCCTGACGCCGTTCGGCCACGCCCAGGAGTTGAAGCGTGTTGCCGAAAGTCTGGTGGAATCTTCCGAGCAGAGGGTGATCCTCGCTCCGTGCATAGAGGGACGAGGCTTCGTTGAGGAGCAATAACGCATCGTTCAGACGAAAGGCCGTCAGCTCGATGAGAGCGCAGCGCACGAGCGCCCATCCGCGTAACTCCCCCGCATCCTCGCCTAACCGGCGCAACGCTTCCCGTGTCAGCACCCGCGCCTCGTCGAGTCCCCCCTCGCGCCAGTAACAATAGCCCAGTTCCGTTTGTGCCTCGGCCGCCTTCTCCGCATCGCCGAGTGTTTCAAACAGGCTCAAACTCTCGCCGATGAAATTCTTCGCACGCTCCTGAGTCTGCCCGACCTGCTTAACGCTCCCAAGCCAGCCGATCAGAACCCCCACGCGCAACAACAACTCCGCTTTTGCGCTCTCGCTCAACCCGGCCAAGGGCGGGCGACGGCCGCCCTCCAGCCAATAGTCACCTAACGCCTCGACTGCGCCTTCGAAATCGCCGATGAGCACTAATCGCTTTGAAAGAGAACAGCGCACCAACACTCGCTGCTCGTCTTCAAGCCCAGGGTCTTCCAATTGTTTGCGAAGCGTCAGCAGTTGTTCGGTTTCAGTCATATAGATGCACGGGTAACTTGTTGTGATGTGTGAAAATACAATAAATGTAAGAAAATTACAAGCAACAAATGTATGTCTTTTGTCACAAACGACTACAACACATCAATGGAGGCAGCCCCGCCGGCGGCAGTTTAATCACCCTTCACCCGTGATTGCCTAATTCTTCAATCCGACGACTCTTTACACTTGGGTCATTCTGTTAAAGAGTCAATTTATGGTTAACGCTACTCCGACTCTTCCTGAACAAATAGGCCTCAATAAGCATAAGCAGTAATAAGCCCGCGCGTATTGCGGGTCGAATCCGATGGCTTTCGTGCAACTCCCGATGGCCGCGCACGAGTGCCGCTGCAAAGCGGGTAGAGAAGTCGGGAGCATTCAGCATGTCGGCGAGCAGAGGCGTGGCGGCCTTCGCCTCTGGGCATAACTTCTGGATTCCCTCAGCGGCGTGTTGGCGGACACTAGCGTCCTCATCCTTCAGCACCGCGATGAAGGTGGGCACGGCGATGCTCGCCTCCGGCTCGACTTTACCAAGGGCGTAGGCGGCAGCACGCCGGATGTCGGCATCCGGCTATTTCAGCAGTTTGATCGGGGAAGAGGCGGCGTCCTTACTATCTCGCCCAGTGTGCTGGAGGGCAGTGCGCTTTCACGATTTCGTTAACTTGAATCTCCCGCTCTTTGCATCCCAATCCAAACGAATCGGTTTGGCGGTTTCCTTCAACTTGTCGAGGTCTTTCAGCGTCGCTTCGGGCGGGTCTTCGTCGAAATAGTCGCAGATTTCTAAGGCCACTTTCAGTTGGGTTCCACGGCGCGGCGGCTCGAAATGATAGGTGAAGGGCAAAGTCCCGGTAATGATTTTTGCGAGTCGGCCGGCCGCTTGCGGGTCGTCCCAAAACATTCCGGGGTCAAGCGGCGGGAGTATCTTATCTTTCACCTCGAACCATTCGCGGCCGACCCGCCGCAAGAAAAACGTTTCGTAGAAACTGCATTGCATGTCGCTTCGCTCGTTGGAGACGACGACCACCGGCGGCGCATTTCTAGTCTTGAAAATTGCCATCTCAAAAAACGCGTCGGTGCGGCCGGGCACTTTCAGGTACGCCGCATATCCGTTCTTCTCGTCGATGATGGTTGTCTGCACGGAAGGCTGGTTGTAATCGCCTGCAAAGGTTTTGAATTTCTCCGGCAGATTCTTTAGATAATCGGAGACGCTCCAATCCTGAGCGGATGCGGGAATGGCTATCCATAAAAGGATGGACGGAGAGCCAAGCAATCTTTTCATGAGAATGGTTACCTCGCTTTAGTATCACCTGATGCGGGTCTGACGCCTGCCGTTGTTAGGGGCCGGGCTGCCATTGTACACTTGTCTTCCGTGCATATTGACGGCCTTTCACCTTAGTATTTTCGCCAACTCAAAAACTCAAAAATGCTTAGTCGTATTCTCCGCTTACTTGTTTTACTCTCCCTAACGAACGCCGGCCTGGCCTTCGGTCAGCAGCCGACACATTCGCAACCGAGCGCGGCCGAGTTGGAAGAACTTATCAGCCGTGCCGGCCTTGCCGTAAGCGAATACAAGGCCAAGTTTAAAGACCTCACCGCTGACGAGGAGCAGAAGGTAGAAGAATACGACAGCGAAGGTAAACTCAAGCGGCAGCGACGGATTGTTTCAGAGTTGGTCATCTATCAGTCCCAACAAGATACATCTTTAACGGCCGAGTATCGCAATGTGCTGTCGGTTGATGGCGTGGCTGTGGCAAAGCGGGAGGAGAGGCTGGTGAATCTCTTCGGCCGTTTAGCCAAAGCGGATTCCGTGAAGAAAGAACTCGACCGGATTAGCCGCGAGAGCCGCAGGTATGATCTGGGGCTGAGCGCATACGGTCAAGCCCTCGACCAGGGTGTGCCGCTAGGCCGGATCGAGCGCGCGGCTTTTCAGTTCACGGTTGCGGCTCGTGAGCAGGTTAACGGGCGCGACGTGATCGTGCTTCAGTATCGGCAGGTGGCGCAAAGCCCTCTGATCACGTTCAAGCTCTCAATGCCGCCGGCGTTAAAAGGCGCCGAATCGTTTTACCGCGGGCGGCTATGGGTGGATGCCGAAACGGCGCAACTCAGGCGCGAAGAACGGGAGTGGACGCTACAACACCCCTCGTTCGGCCGTCCTCTCATTTTTATGAGGACTGAGTTCGACTATGCCGCGAGCCGCTTCGGTATCCTCACGCCGCAGCGAATAGTGGTCAGCACTTACAGCAGGGGGCGCACGGGAGCCGATAAATTACCAGAGCTACTTTTGGGTTGGAAAGTAACTTTCAACTATGGCGACTTCCGTCGTTTTGATGTCGCCTCGCCCGACACTTCTCTTAGTCCCACGGCCAAACCGTAAGGCATCTCACGCCCGGCATCACAAGATGTGCGGCC
>DASQNL010000090.1:0-4041 GCA_035644995.1 Pyrinomonadaceae bacterium
TAAAGGCCGACTCGCCCCGAAACGACCCGATCTTACGAAACAACTGGATGAAGGCTTCCTGCGCCAAGTCTTCCGCTTCCGCCACGTTCTGCGTCATCCGCAGGCAGAGGCTGTACACCCGCCGGTTGTGTCGCTCGTACAGTTCCTCGAAGGCGGACAAGTCTCCCCCGGCAGCAAGCTGCGCGAGCGTGTAGTCCGACGAGCGGTCGGAAGTTTGTGGATTTTCCGTCTCGGTTGCGGTCACGTTTCCGAAGATTGTTCGGTGAGCAGAAGCGAGTGCAGTCAATTACTTTCTCTCCAGACCTTAAGACCGAGGATGGACTAGCTTTAACAGCTCGAAAAGCGCGTTCCCGCACATTGCGCGGCTCATCGTGCGGCCGCTTGTGTGCAAGTTTATTTCCCGCGTCTTGTGATGCGGGGCTTTTCCTCGGTCGTTGCCCTGCTCAGGCTAAATTTGTCTTTAATTTGCGGCTTATTCGCCTCTCAAGTCCAATATGTGCGGTCGAGCGAACGATAGCCGACGGCTTCCGCCACATGCGCGGGGCGAATCTCGTCGGCGGCGTCTAAATCCGCGATGGTACGGCTGACTTTTAGTATCCGATCATACGCGCGCGCTGACAAGCCCAGACGCGTCATCGCCGACTCCAATAAACGCTCGCTCTCCGCCTCCAGGCGACAGAAGCGACGCAGGTGGCGCGGCGTCATCTGCGCGTTCGAGAAGATGTTCTCGCCCGCCAAGCGCGCCAGTTGCCGCTCGCCCGCCGCGATCACGCGCGCCCGAATCTCCTCGGAACTCTCGGCGGGCGCGCTCTCCTCAGTCAACTCTTTGAAGCGCACGGCGGGCACGTCCACGTGGATGTCGATGCGATCCAGCAAAGGGCCGGAGATGCGGCCGACGTAGCGTTGAATTTGCAGCGGCGTGCAGCGGCACTCGCGCACGGGGTCGTTCCAGAATCCACAGGGACAGGGGTTCATCGCCGCCGCGAGCATGAAGGAGGCCGGGAACGTCAGAGACATCGCCGCGCGGCTGATCGTAACTTTTTGATCTTCGAGCGGCTGGCGCAACACTTCGAGAACGCTGCGGTCGAACTCCGGCAACTCATCTAGGAACAGGACGCCGTGATGCGCGAGCGACACCTCGCCGGGGCGCGGCACAGCCCCGCCGCCGATGAGTCCCGCGTCGCTGATCGTGTGGTGCGGGGAGCGGAAAGGTCTCTCGGTGACGAGACCGGCGCGTCCCGTCAGGCCGGCGACCGAATGGATTTTCGTGAGTTCGAGCGCGGCCTCGAATTCGAGCGGCGGGAGAATGGTGGGCAGCCGTTTGGCGAGCATCGTCTTGCCGGAACCGGGCGGGCCGATGAGCAGGATGTTGTGCGCGCCCGCCGTCGCCACTTCGAGCGCGCGCTTCGCGCTCTGTTGGCCGCGCACCTCGCGGAAATCGACGCCGCCGCGCCCCACGGGCGCGAGCAGCAGCGCGGGGTCAATTTTGAGCGGAGCCGGGCGTCCGGCCTCGCTGCCGCTGCGGAGCGCGGCGACGAGTTCGACCGCCGCGCGCAAGTCCGTCACCGGGTACACGTCCACGCCCGCCACGACCGCCGCCTCCGTCGCGTTCTCTTCCGGCAACAGCAGAAACTTGATGCCGGCGTCGCGGGCGCGGATGGCGATGGAGAGCGCGCCTTTGATGGGTCGCACGCGGCCGTCGAGCGAGAGTTCGCCGGCCGCGAGCGCGTCGGTGAGGTGCTCGCGCTCGCCGAGGTCGCCGTTCGCGCCGAGGATGCCGAGCGCGATGGGCAGGTCGAAGCTCGCGCCCTCTTTGCGCACATCCGCGGGCGCGAGGTTGATCGTCGTCTTGTGAAAGGGAAAGAAGAACGCGCTGTTGTTGATGGCGGCGCGGATGCGCTCGCGCGATTCGCGCACGGCGGCATCGGGCAGGCCGACGATGGTGACGGACGCAGGGCTATCGGCCTCGTTCCGCGCGGGCGTGAGATCGACCTCGATGTCGACGAGGTCGGCGTCAATACCGTAGACGGCGGCCGACTGGGTACGAAAGAGCATAGGCGTGAAGAGGCTCCGGCGTTGAAGTTGGAAGAACGCGAGTTTCGAGTGGGGCGAAACTTAAGGCGCGAATCCGGGCGGGATGAGGATAAAACAAAAAGGGCGAGGGATGAAATCAAAACTTCATCCCTCGCCCTCTCTGCGGGCTTCATGCTTCGCCGAGCTTACCTGCGACGACGCTGCGAAGTGGCGGCGCCACCGCTCGCGGGCGACTTCGAAGGAACTTTGATCTCCTGATTGGCCGAGAGCGCGGCATCGGGCGAGAGGGCGTTCAGACGCGCCACTTCGTCGGCGGCGACGCCTTGACGCGCGGCCAGTTGCGCCAGCGTCTCACCGGCGCGCGCGCGCACCGAGATCAGGCTGCTGCCGACGTTGCCGCGCGGCCGCACCATCGCCACATTGCGCACCGAACCGGAGGGCACGACCACTTTGCCGCCCTTGCTCAAATCAACTCCGCCGTTCCACATCTGCAACTGCGCAACGCTCGTGCCCGTGCGCGCGGCCACCGATTGGAGGTCTTCGCCCGCCGAAACCGAGATCACTTTCGCCGACTCGCGCCGGTCGCCGGGGATGCGCTTCAGAACAGCGACAAAGGATTTACCGCGCCCCGGAGGCACGCGCAGGTTGTAGCTCTCGCCGCGGGGCGTGGTATCGCGCCTGAGTTCGGGGTTAAGACTGCGGATGTAGTCAACGCTCGTGTCGGTCGCGCTCGCGATGAGTTGAAGGCTCGTCGCCGAAGGCACGTTGACCACGTCGTAGGCGAGCGGCGCGTCCGGCCGGATGTTGTGGAAGCCGTACTTGGCCGGGTTCTTCGCAATCAGGATGGTTGCGAGGATGTTCGGCACGTAGTTGCGCGTCTCCTGCGCGATGTAGGGATAAGCAGCCCAGAAACTCGCCGCGCCGCCGCGCCTGATGCCGCGGTCGATGTTGCCCGGCCCCGTGTTGTACGCGCCGAGCGCGAGTTCCCAGTTGCCCTTATAGTAGCGGTTCAGGTGCTTGAGGTAGCGAGCCGAGGCGCGCGTCGCCTTCTCAAAGCTGTTGCGCTCGTCGATCCAGGCGTTCTGGCGCAAGCCGTATTCCGCGCCCGTGCTCGGAATGAACTGCCAGAGACCGGAGGCCGCCGCCCACGAATAGGCGGTCGGACGCCACGCGCTCTCGACCTGAGCGAGCCAGGCGATGTCTTCCGGCACGCCTTCCTCGCGGAAAATCCTGCGCGCCATCGACATGTACCGACCCGAACGGCGCAAGCCCGTCTCCATCGACGCGCGACCGCGACCCTGATAGTAGTTGAGGAACTGCTGGATGAGCGCGTTGGAGTTGAAGCCGAAGTCAACGGCGTTCTTCGCCTCTTCGAGCTTGACCACGTCCTCGGTCGTCACCTGCTTCTCCGTGTCGGTCAGTTCGAGGCGGCTCAACTCGTCGAGCGGCGACGGCTCAAATTTCTGCTCGCGCAGGAAGCCGGGCTGCTGCACGGCGACGGCGGCCACATCGTTCGTCGCATTGGTTGAGACGTTAACGATTTGCGCGACTTGCTGGTTGCCGGTCTGCGCCGGGACGGCCGGCATGGCGACTTCCATGCGATAGACGCGTTCCACGAGTTGGAGGTAGAAGGTTTGCAGTTTGGGGTTGGAGCGCACGTCCATGCCGGATTCGAGGACGGAATCAACCGCCTTGTCGAATTCGGTGCGCGCCGCGTCCACGTTCTTATCTTTGAGGTTGAGTTCGCCCAGTTTGTAGTGCTGCTCGGCTTTTTCCATGATCTGCAACACACGCGGGTTGTCGCGTTCAACGTCGTTCGCAGTTGTGCGCAGGGACGAGGCGGTCAGACCTTGGGCGGAGGCGGTTGACACCGGAGACACCAGCATCGTGAAAATTGCCAGCAGGGAAAACAGTCGGGGGATGCTCGTTCTCATCAAAATCGTCAGTCTCCTTAAAGCTTCAGGCTGAAAGCGAATCCACGAGGTGGTCGGGGGTTTCTCTGCTAGA